>DASSVY010000345.1:0-13107 GCA_035705535.1 Gaiella sp.
CGGCGTCCTCGCCGTCGCCGACGGGCGCGTCGAGACTCGTCGACGCACGAGCCGCCGCCCGCACCTCGAGCACCTGCTGCACCGTGAGTGACGCCTCGTCGGCGATCTCGTCGAGCGTCGGCTCGCGACCGAGCTGCGTCCAGAGCGAGCGCTCGGCGCGGTTGATCTTCTGCAGGCGCTCGACGATGTGGACGGGCATCCGGATCGTCCGGGCCTTGTCCGCCAGCGCACGCGCGACGGCCTGCCGGATCCACCAGGTCGCATAGGTCGAGAACTTGAACCCGCGCCGCCAGTCGAACTTCTCCACCGCCCGGATCAGCCCCAGCGTCCCCTCTTGGATCAAGTCGAGGAAGGGGAGACCCTGGTTGCGGTAGTTCTTCGCGATCGAGACGACGAGCCGGAGGTTCGACTGGATCATCTCCGCCTTCGCTGCCTCGTCGCCACGCTCGATCCGCTTTGCGAGGGTGACCTCCTGCGCCGCCGTGAGCAGGCGGTGGCGGCTCGCCTCGCGCAGAAACAGCTGGAGCGCGTCGGTGGTGGATTCGGCCTGCGCCACAGGCGGCGGTGCGGGCCGCACCTCGGCGGCTGCGGCCGCCTCCACGGGTGGCGCTTCGACGATCTCGATCCCACGCTTCTCGAGCTCGCGCACGAGCGCCTCCTGCTCGAGCCCGTCCAGCTCGTGGGTCTCGACGATCTCGTGCACCTCCGGCGCCCGGATCGCGCCGGTTTGCTCGCAGGCCTCGATCAGGGACCGCAGATCGTCCTGGCCGAGCAGGGTCTCGATGTCAACCGTCGTCATGGGGGGGAGACGAGGTGCGGCTCTCGACGCGTGCTGGTACGACACTCCCACAGTCCGGGAGGTTCGGTCAACCCCCGGGCTGGGGTCTAGGGGCCCGTATGGAAAGTGGCTCAGAGCGGCTTGCAGGCGTCACGCACCGCGATGCGGCGTCCTCGGTCGCGCCAATATGCACACATATCGACGCTCCCTGCGCCCTCGCCTCGCGGCGCGTGTCGCGAGCCATCCACCGTGACCACTCTCCGGACGGGCCCCTAGAGCCTCTGGAAAATCGACCGAACCTGCATAGGTTGAGCAGGGAACGGGATGAGGGACAGGGGTCAGATCGAGCGCCGCCGGCCACCGGCGCGCTGTGACGGTTGCGGCCGCGGCGCGGCCGAGACGGGCATGGACCGGCACGGATGGGCTGTCAGCCCGCCGTCCGCCGAGGTCCCTGGGAGCTATTGCCTGCGCTGCGCGTCTGCGCTCCGAATGCTCGACTGGTACGTCCGCTGCGTCTCCTGCGGTGCGCTCGTGGAGAACGAGACCGCGGCCGAGGACTCCGGCTGGCGCTTCCACGCAGACGAGCTCGGCCAGCTGCAGCCGCATTGCCCTGCGTGCTCCACGCCGCGCACGCACTCTTCCTGAGGGCTGCGCTGTCTCTAGCCCGGCGAGGGCCGAAGGCGCAAGGTTGTAGCGCGCGGCACAGGGGTACGCGCTGCCCTGTTCGCCGCGCGCGCCACATGATCCGCAGGGCAGGTCACGATTTCGGCCTCCGAGCCGTCGAGATGGAGCACGACCACGTGCCCGTGGTCGGCGAGCACACGGCCACGCGTTCCGATCTCGTGGATGAGCCGGCCGGTGCGGATCTCTCGCAGCAGGAACACCGCCTCGCCGGCCACGAACCGCTCGCCGTTCTCCATCACACCTCTAGAGACGTCGAGATTCGAACAGGGGTTTCGACCCCGAACGATTTCCTTACTCGAGCCGATCGCACGAAGCGCCGCCACCAGGACCGGCGTCGTGCGTGGCCCTAGCGGCCGTCAGCCGTTCACGCCGTTGTCGTTGCGATCGGACTGACCGTTCAGGCCGATGCGACGACCTCTCGAACCTCGACGCCATCGAGCGTCACATCGTCGGGGGCGGCAGCCGCTATCGCCCTGATGCGATCGCCCGCCGCACGTGCGTTCTCCTCCGTGTCAAAGATGATCATCGAGAGCCCGTTTAGGTCCCCACTGCCGGTTGACCACGTCCAGTACCCACTCTTGAAACCGGTGGCGCCCGAGACCTGCGGCACGACCTGGCCAGTGAGCACTTCCCGAGTGCGGTCAGCGTTATGGATGGTCACGCGCACGACTACCGCATGCATATCGGTCTCCTTTTCGGACGACGGGAACCCCCACGACAATCGTGCGCCTCGGCGCGGCCGCATGCAAGGCCGGGGCGTTCGCACTGACCCGCAACCCGCCTCGATGCGGCGCGCTCTCGTTCCCGAGTTGGGACGCGGCCGATTGGTTCAGGACGCCCGAGGCCAAGGGGAGAACCAAGTCCTCAGACTTTGCCGCAGAAGAAACCGACCGCGTCCTGTTCGGATGGTGAACCGAAAAGGTTGTCGGGTCAACTGAGCGGGTGCGCCCACTCCGGACACTGACCCCCGCCGGGGTCACACACACGTGGCCCCGTCCAAAGCCTCGCTTCCATACGGGTCGAGGCCCGCAGCTCAAACCGGCGATGGGGCCGTTGAGCCTTTGGTCGTGTCTTCGGGCTCTCTGCGTGCGGCCGCGAACAGCACCACCGAGGTGACCGCGATCCAGAGCAGCCAGACGAACATGGTGAAGAAGATGACCGAGACCAGCGCTGCCAGAGCGGCGACGAGTCCGAACCATCCGATCCAGCGCGGGAGTGCCCTGGTTGCGAGGACGGTAATGGAGAACGCAAAGATCATTGCGGAAAGTGCGGCGGTCCCGGTGGCGTGGGCGATATAGGTGCCATCGCTGTTGGCGTGGAGGATTCCGGGGAAGACCTCGTGCTGGAAGGTGTCGTCGCTCATCGTCCGTACGCCCGCGGCCTCTCCGAGCGTGGCAAGGGTCACGGCTGCATATGCTGTCCCGCCGATCGTCACGAGAAACGCCAGCATGCCGTCGCTCTGAGGCGTAGCACTCGCCCTTCGCACCGTGTCCCGCAGCGAGGCAACAAACCAGAGGAAGAAGAACACGCCGAGACCGGCGAGGATCCAGCCAATGTTGATCTTGTCTCGGTTCCCGCCGTCGCCGTAGAACGCGATCCACTTCGCGGGTGGTTCGTCTCCGTTGGGACCGTCGAAGATCAACACGCTCCCGGCCACGAACAACACGACGAACGCGAGTCCGCCGAGCGAACCCCACTGGCGTAACGCTCGAGAAGTGGTCACCGCCCGATCCCCTTTCAGCCGCCTGCTTGTGCCCGACGGGCGATGTTCTAACAGAATCATCGAAGCGCGATGCAAGCTACGGCGGGCTCAACCCTCGAATGCACGGTAATCGGTGTTATGTCGAGTTGAGAAACGTTCCTTCGGGCCTCTCGCCTCCCCGGCGCCGAAGGCAGCCGGCTTCAGGGATGTGCCCAGCCGCAGGCGGGAGTCGTTGCGGGCGCGACTCCGCTCCTGCGGAGTCGCTAGAACGTCGCCGAGCGGATGCCCGTCGCGATCAGCAGGAGGATCGCGACGGCGACGACGAGCCGGTAGACCACGAACGCGTCGTAGGTATGCCGTCGGACGTAGTCGAGCAGCCACAGGATCGCCACGAGCCCCGTCCCCAGCGACGCCAGCACGCCGACGACGAACGGCCCGGTCGTCCCGGACGGCAGATCGGCGAGCACGACGTCGGTCAGGCCCTTGAAGAGCACCGCGCCCAGCGTGATCGGCAGCAGGAGGAGGAACGAGAAGCGCGCGGAGGCGTCGCGGTCGAGTCCGAGGAAACGCGATGCCGTGATCGTGATCCCCGAGCGCGAGACACCCGGCATCAATGCGAGGCACTGTGCGAGGCCGACCCAGAGGCCGCGACGCGGCGTGACCTCGTCGAGGCCGTCGGGCCCCGGCCGCCGGTCGGCGTACCCGAGGAGCAGGCCGAACGCCGCGAGGAAGATTGCGATCTGCCAGGGATCGCCCAGGTGGTCCGCGATCGGGTCCTCGAGGGCGAAGCCGACGAGCGCCGCGGGGACGGTCGCGACCACCACTGCCCACGCCAGGCGCTCCGAGGGAGTCGTGATGCTGCGGCGCCGCAACGTCCCGAACCATGCGATCACGAGCTCGACGACGTCACGCCAGAAGTACGCCCCGACCGCGATGCAGGTCCCGAGGTGGAGCGCGACGTCGAACGTCTGGTTGAACGCGTCGTTCTGCTCGAGGTACGTCCAGTCGAACAGCCACGGCACGAGGATCAGGTGCCCCGAGGAGGAGACCGGCAGGAGCTCGGTGGCGCCCTGGACGACGCCGAGGACGAGTGCCTGCCAGTTCGTCAGCTTGTTCGGGTCGTCCCCCACGCCGCCGAGCGCGAGGACGAACGCGAGCGCGAGCGCGGTGCCCGCAACGATGAGGACGACCGCTCGCCGCACCGCCGCATCCTACGTTCGCGGGCGGCGGATCACGCCGTGAACGGATTGTCCGCAAATTGCGGCAAAGGCCGCAGGAGGCGACTTGACCGCCCCCCTCCCACCCCGTAGGTTTGCCGTGCACCGAGCACGGGACGCGAGTAGGTCGAAGCCCGTCACGCAGGCACTACGCGCAAGCGGAAGGTCGATGTGGCAGGTGGACGAAAGCGTTACCGGCTCGGTGAATTTTTGGTCCGCAAGATGGGGATCCGCAGGAGCGGATCCCCATCGCGGCTCCCCCTCCTGCGGCGGGGGCACGGCTCCTGAAGGCGTCCGCTGTCGCGGCCGCAACAGCGGTTAGGATCGTCGGCGATGCACCTGCGCATGCCGAGCATCGACCGCGGCGTCCAGAGCTTCATCTGGGCCGTCGTGATCTTCTTCTTCCTCTACTTCGGCATGGTCGCGATCGCGGTCTCGAAGGGGACCGCGTTCGTGATCGCGCTCGTCTCCGGGTTCTTCGTGTTCCTGTTCGTGCGGACACGCGGCGGCGACGCCCCCCTTGACCGGCGCTAGCGCGGCGCGTCGCCTTTCGCGCGGCGACCGTTATCTGCGGTCGTGCGTGTCCAGGCTCTCGAGCAGCTTTCGCGTGAGCTCGGGGCCCAGGGCCTCCTCGAGCCGCACCTTGGCCGGCCTGCGTCGGTTGGCGGGCCTGCCGAGCGCGAGGCAGTCGCGCAGGAGATGCAGGCTGGAGATCCGCGTGTCGGTTGTGGGGGGCTGTTCGACGGCTGAGTCCATGTTCTGAATGATCGGCCGTGGGTGCCTTCGCGGCGCATCCCTCCCGGGAGTGAACGGCCGCTCATCCATCGAGGGAGAGCCTCTTCTCGTCGAATGCGGCCGATCCGAGCTCGGTGCGGAACTCCTCGATCGAGCGCAGCGCGTCGGCCTCGAAGACGTGTGCGACGACACCCACGCGAGCGTCCGAATGGAACGGAACGTCGACGTGCTGCGGGGTGACGAGATTGATCGAGGTCGAGCCGCAGACGGGGCAGCGGACAGCGACCCCTACGGTCGCGGCGGCCGGCGCGAGGAGACGGAAAGAGGACGGCGTGACCGGGCGTGGCGCGTCCTCCGGGTAGCAGAAGAAGCTCCAGGGCCACTCTCCGCGGCCGATGCGTGCCGTCGCGAGCGCCGCGAGCTCCGAGGCGACGTCGTCTCGGCGGGACGTCATCAGGTTGACGAACGCCGTGTCGTCGTCGAGCCCGAGCGACCCCCAGTCGAGCGCGTCGTGGCCAATCAGCGCCACGTGCTCCTCCCCACAGAGGCACGCGAACCCGACGTGGAACACGGCCGGGTGCGCCGCGCCGCCGAGCCGCTCGATCTGGCGGAACGCCGAGAGCCGGACCGACACGATCCCCTGCGTGGGGCACGGAAGGAGGAACGCTCCGGTGAGGGCGTGTACCGCGCCCATGACCAATGTGTACTCGGGCCGTCGGACGGCGTCGAGTGGCCTCTAGTAGGCGATCAACGCGTGCACGTCGGTGCCGGGCAGCTTGTCGCGTCCGTTCAGGAACGCGAGCTCGATCACGAAGAGCGCGCCGACGACCTCGCCGCCGAGGCCCTGTACGAGCTCGACCTTCGCCTGGGCCGTGCCGCCCGTCGCGAGCACGTCGTCGAGGACGATGACCCGCGCGCCCTTCTCGAACGCGTCCGCGTGGATCTCGAGCGAGTCGCTGCCGTACTCGAGGTCGTAGGTCGCGCGGATCTTCTCCCACGGGAGCTTGCCGGGCTTGCGAGCAGGCACGAAGCCGCACCCGAGCTCGTACGCGAGAGCGCCGCCGAAGATGAAGCCACGGGCCTCGGCGCCGAGGATCACGTCGGGGTTGCGCGGCTTGGCCCAGTCGGCGAGGTGCTCCACGGTCGCATGGAACGCCTCGGCGTTGCCGATCAGCGGCATCAGGTCCTTGAACACGATCCCCTCGTGCGGAAAGTCCGGCACGTCGCGCACGAGGGCCTTGAGCTCGTCGGTCGTCATCGTTCGGACGCCTCCCGGAGGTCGCGGACGAGAAGGTGCTGCGCCAGCTCGGTTGCGATCGTGGCCAGCGTCTCGAGATCCTCGAGCGCGGCACGGCGGCGGTCGGGGTCGCGTGAGCGCAGGCCCGTCGCGACCAGCTGCTCGAGCAGCGCGGACTGGCGCCCTGCCGCCGTCCGGAACGCCCTGAGATGACGCGCGTCGAGGCCGTGGCGCGCGAGCCGTCCGCAGGCCGCGGCGATCTCGACCTCGCTCTCCCGATAGATGCGCTCGCCCGCTTCGATCCTGGGCGAGACGAGGTCGTACTCCTCGAGGCGTCGTGCGAAGTCCGGCGTGATCCCCGCACGCGCGCAGAGCTCGGCGAGATCGACCTCCCCGCCGACCTGGCGGAGCGCCGGCGCACGGCGCGTCGGGCGCGGCGGGCCCTGCGCGTCGAGCGTCTCGCGGATCACCCTGAGCGGGAGGAACTCGTCGCGCTGGAGCCGCAGGATCGTCTCGAGCCGTTCGACGTCGCCGTCGGAGAACAGGCGATAGCCGCCGCGCGTCCTCCGCGGGCGCAGGAGGCCCTGATCCTCGAGGTAGCGGATCTTCGAGATGGAGACGTCGGGGAACTCCTCCCGCAGACGCTCGCAGACCGCGCCGATCGTGTGCAGGCGCGGGTCGGTGGACGGCTTGGAGACGGCGGTCGTCGTCATGGCACGAGGAACGTCAGTCGGTACTTCCCGATCTGCACCTCGTCATCGGCAGAAAGCTCGGCGCTCTCGATCCGGCGGCGGTTGACGAAGGTGCCGTTCAGGCTGCCAAGGTCGCGGATCACGTACCGGTCGTCCTCGCGGACGATCTCGGCGTGGCGTCGCGAGACGGTGACGTCGTCGAGGAACACGTGGCACTCGGGCGAGCGCCCGATCAGCGTGCGCAGGCCGCTCGTCTCGAACGTCTCCCCCGCCCTGCCGCCGCCGGCGCGCACCACCAGCGCGGGCATCCGGGGGGCATGTCCCGCCGCGACCTCCGCGGCGACCTCCTCCGGGTCGAGGCTCAGCGTCGTCTCTCCCTGCTCGTCGCGGCGGAGATAGGCGCCGCAGCGGGCGCAGTAGTTGGCGGCCTCCGGATTCTGGAAGCCGCACTCCGGGCAGTAGACATGGCTCATCCGGGTTTGCGGCCGAGGATTGGCCCGAGCTCGTCGGGCTCGACGTGCAGCCCGCGGCGGCGGCGCTCCCGTTCCGCATGGAGGATGTCGATGCGGCCGTGCAGCATGCGCCGTCGCAGCGAGATGTCGTCCTCCTCGCGCTCCAGCTCGAGGATCTGCTCGCGGAGCTCGCCGTCGGAGAGTGCGGCGCGATCGGGCTCGGGATCGTCGTGGTCCTCGGGCAGCGTGCCCGTCCCCTCGAAGATCGGGCGCTCGAGCGTCGCCGGGGTCGACACCTCCAGCGTCCCGGCCTCTACCTGGCCACGGAGCCGACCCACTCGTTCCTCGCGGAGGGCGTCGATCCGTCGATGGAGCGCCCTGCGCCGCGCCGAGATGGCGTCGGCCTCGTCCTCGGCAGCGCGCAGCAGACGCTCGAGCTCGTCGTCGTCGGTCGTTGCGAGATCGGGGAACGGGTCCACTCTGCGGGTCACCTCCTCCTTGGGGCGAAGTTCGATTCAAGCAGCCGTCGAGCCAAGGGGTCAACCTCAGCTTGAGGCTTGCTCCACAGTTCGCGCCGGGAGCTCCTCTCCCTCCACGATCGCGCTCACCCATACCGCGACCTCGTCGGCGAGCTCGTCGGAGAGCTCCTCGGTTCCGCCTTCCGCGTAGAGGTGGACGAACGGCTCGTCGGGGTCGGGCAGGACCTGCACCCAGCCACGCTCGTCGTACGCCTTGACGCCGTCGAGGAGATCGAGGCGGCGGGAGGCGAGGTTCTCGTTGAGCACCCGCATCACGAGGCCCTTGCGGCTCCATGGGCACGGAAGCGCTCGGTGGACGAGCGTCGGGCGCGGCAGGCTCGCGACGAGCGACGAGAGCGTCTCGTCCTGGGCAGCGAGGAGCTCGAGCACCTTGCAGAGCGAGGTGACCGCGTCGTAGCCGGGCACGACGTCCGGGAACACGAACCCTCCGGTGGGAGCCGCGGCGAGGACGACGCCGTCTCTCGTCGCGGTGCGCGTCAGCTCGCTGAGCGACGCCTGTGTCCGCACGACGGTCAGCGCCGATCCCTCGACGAGCTCGTCCACGAGGCCGGTGGCGGTAACCGGAACCGCGATCTTGCCCGCACGGCCGGCGAGCACGAGCAGCCGGACGACGAGCAGCATCCCCAGATCCGCCGGAATCGGCTCTCCGAGCTCGTCGATGAACAGCATGCGCTCCGCTGCGCGATCGAGCACGACCCCGAGGTCGGCACCCACGCCGGTCACGATCCGTCTGGCGTCGAGCGGCTCGAGCTCGGCCGGCCCGTCGTCCACGTAGAACCCTCGCGTACCGATCGCCTCGACCCCCAGCGGGCCGAGCACGAGCGGTAGCGTGAACGCCGCCGCCGAGTGGCCGTAGTCGATCGCGATCCGGAAGCGCCTGTCGCGAATGCTCTCGAGGTCGATCACGTCGAGGATGTCTTGCGCGTAGCTCTCGCGCACACGGGCGGGATACGTCGTCTCCCCCACCTCGGCGAAGGTTGCGCGCCGAAGCTCCTGCCGGCCGAAGTGTTTCTCGACCTCCTTCTGCAGCGCGTCGGTCATCTGGATCCCCGGCCACTCGAAGACCCTGACCTCGATGATCTCGGGATCGACGCTCGACCGGCCGACGTGGACGCCGGCGGCGAGCCCCTGGGTCTTCAGCACGTGCCGCGTGACGGCCGCGGGCGAGATCCGCAGGTCGGCGACCTGGACGCCCGTCGAGGTGAGCCCGGCGATGATCGCGCGCTGGATCATGCGGCAGGCATCCGACGAGGCGCGGCTCGCGACCACACGGCTGCCGCGCCGGAGCGCAGTGCCTAGCGCGGCGGCGAGGCGAACCGCAGTCTCGGGCGTGAGGTCGACGTTGACGAAGCCGGTCGCGCCTCCGCGTCCGAAAGCGGTCTTCGTCGCGCGCTTCTCCCAGATGATGCTCTCGTAGATCTGCGCGCCGGTCTCGATCTCCTTGAACGGGTAGATGCGGACGCCCGGGTAGATGCTCGCCTCGGCCCCGATCGTGACCTCGTCACCGATCGCCACACCTTCGTGGATGCGCACGTGGTCGCGGATGTCGCACGAGCGGCCGATGATCGAGCCCTCGACGACCGCGCTGCGGCCGAGATAGGTGCCCGCGTCGACGACGCTGCGCGACACGCGTGCCCCCTCCCGGACGGTCACACCGCGCGACAGCACGGTGTAGGAGCCGATCGATGCTCCGTCGGCGACGCGGCTGTTCACCCCGATGAAGGCCGGGCCGACGATCGGCTCGAGCCGATCGATGTCGACCTCCTCGCTGACCCAGACGTTCCCGCGGAGTCGCAGCCCGGGGATGTCGAGCTGCACGGCGCCGTCGAGCGCGTCGAAGCTCGCCTGCCGGAACTGTTCGAGCGTGCCGACGTCCTGCCAATACCCGTCGAGCACGTGACCGTAGATCGGCCGCCCCATCTCGAGCAGGTGCGGGAAGAGCTCCTTCGAGAAGTCGTAGGGGCGGTCGTCGGGAATGTGCCGCAGCACCTCCGGCTCGAGCACGTAGATCCCCGTGTTGATCGTGTCCGAGAAGACCTGCCCCCAGGACGGCTTCTCGAGGAAGCGCTCGACGCGCCCGTCGTCGTCCGTCACGACGATGCCGAACTCGAGCGGGTTGTCGACCGACTTGAGCCCGATCGTGACCGCGGCCCCCTTCGCGCGATGCGTCTCGATCAACGCGGTGAGGTCGACGTCGCAGAGCGCGTCGCCCGAGATGACGAGGAAGGTGTCGGTGAGCCGCTCCTTCGCGAGGCCGACGGAGCCTGCCGTCCCGAGCGGCTGCTCCTCGACGGAGTAGTCCATCTCCAGGCCGAGCGACTCGCCGTCGCCGAAGTACGTGCGGATTGCCTGCGGCATGAAGGCCAGCGTCACGACGACCTCGGTGAGCCCGTGCTTGCGGAGCAGGTCGAGCGCGTGCTCCATGCAAGGCTTGCCGACGATCGGGACCATCGGCTTCGGCTGGTTCGAGGTCAGCGGCCGGAGCCTGGTCCCCTCCCCTCCCGCCATCACCACCGCCTTCACAGCCGCACCTCGCGACGCGCCTTCAAGATGTACTGGGTGCCGGCCACGACGGCGAGCGCGAGGCTGATCCAGAAGAGCGCGAGCGGCCACCACGTGTTGCGGGCGGTCACGAGCACGAGAGCGAGCGATGCGTACAGGCCCCACGTCGCGATCTTTCCGAGCAGCGAGACCTCGAACTCGTACCCCCGCGGGACGACGAGCTTGTAGCCGCCGACGAGGAGAACGTCGCGCAGGAGGATGATCAGCGCGACCCAGGGAAGCCGGTCGTACACGACGAGGAGCACGACGGCGACGTCGATCATCAGCCGGTCGGCAAGCGGGTCGGCGACCTTGCCGAACGCGGATTCCACCTGCCACCTGCGTGCGAGCCAGCCGTCGAGCTGGTCGGTGATCGCCGCGAGCGCGAAGACGATCCCGGCGGGCCAGCTCGGGCCGTCCTGGTCGCGGACGAGAAGCACGATGAAGAGCGGAATGGCCGCGAAGCGCAGGATCGTCAGGGCGTTCGGCAACTGCCGCAGCGGCGTGGAGACCGCGTTCTCGTACGCCATATCACTAGGTTAGTGTGGCCGGGGCGTGGCGCGAACGATCAGCTTGCCCGGCTTCGTCAACGCGCACAGCCACGCCTTCCAGCGCGCGCTCCGGGGTCGTGCCGCGGGCGGCGACTTCTGGGCGTGGCGTGAGGGGATGCTCGACGAGGCGGGACGTCAGACCGAGGCCTCGGTGCGGGCGCTCTACGCGCGGACCTATCGCGAGATGCGCGCCGCCGGGTTCACCGCGGTGGGCGAGTTCCACTACCTCGGCGCGGACGCGGCGCTCGCCGCCGCGCAGGCGGCGGACGAGGCGGGGCTCGTCTTCGTGTGCCTCTACGCGGCATACGCGCGAGGCGGGCTGCCACGCATGCGCCAGGAATCCGTGGCCGCGTATCTCGACCAGCTCGAGCGGCTCCGCGGGCGAGGCCTGACGGTCGCGGTCGCCCCCCACTCCGTCCGTGCGTGCCCGCGTAACTGGCTCGAGGAACTCGGACGCTACGCAGCCGACCACGCGCTGCCGCTCCACGTCCACGCCGACGAGCAGCCGCGCGAGATCGAGGAGTGCATCGCAGAGCACGGGATGCGGCCGATCGAGCTCCTCGCCGACTGCGGCTGCCTCGGAGAACGGACGACGGTCGTCCACGCGACCCACGCCGACGGCCGCGAGCTCGACCTGCTGCGCGACAGCGGCTCTTCGATCTGCGCGTGCCTCACCACCGAGGCCGACCTCGGCGACGGGTTCCTGCCGGCGCTGCGAGTCAGGCACCGCGGGATCCCGCTGTGCGTCGGCTCTGACTCGAACGTACGCATCGACCCCTTCGAGGAGCTCCGCCAGCTCGAAGGGATCGCCCGTCGACAGGAGGGCAGGCGCAACGTGTTCTCGACCGACGAGCTCTGGGAGATCGGCGGCGCGAACGGCGGCATCGCACTAGGGCTCGAGGCGTGGCCGGCGATCGAGATCGACGCGGCGCACCCATCGCTCGAAGGCGTGGCCGAGGAGCACGTCCGCGCCGCCCTGATCGCGGGGTGCGGCGCCGACGTCGTCGCGCCGCATGCCTGAGTGGGTCGACGGCGCACCTCTCGCCCGCGGGTACGCTGGCCTCGATGGACGCAACGGATCAGACGTTCGACGACGTCGTTCTCGCGCGCTCGCACGAGCGACCGGTGGTCGTCGACTTCTGGGCCGAATGGTGTGGGCCGTGTCATGCCCTTGCGCCTGTCCTCGAGAGCGCGATCGCAGAACGCGAGGGCGCCGTCGAGCTCGTCAAGGTCGACGTCGACGCCAACACGGAGCTGGCGGGCCAGTTCGGTGTCAGCGGAATTCCGGCGGTCAAGGCGTTCCGGGACGGCCGGGTCGTACAGGAGTTCGTCGGCGCGCAGTCGCCGACGTCGGTCTCCGCGTTCCTCGACGCGATCCTCGCCCCGCCGCGGGCCGACGCCATCGTCGAGGAGCTACGCGCGACCGGCGAGCTGCCCGACGTCCTCGAGGCGCTCGACGCAGGCGACATGGAGCGCGCGCTCGAGCTTCTGGTCGAGGCGGTCCCGAGCGCAGAGCCGGACGAGAAGGAACGACTTCGCGACCTCGCGGTCGCGCTGTTCGAGCGACTCGGGCAGGACGACCCGCTGGTGACGGGTTTTCGCCGGCGCCTCGCGACCGCGCTCTACTGAGCGACCGGCCGGCTCAGGAGGTGTAGTCGCCCTGCGGCGGCGAAACGACGACGACGTCGTCGGCTGTCTGCTCGCTCTCCACCTCGATGACCGAGATCGGCGTGTCCGAGGCCGGGTTGATCCGCGTCACGTACCCCTGCATGTCCGGTGCCGCGCCCTCCGGCGCGGACGCGGGACTGATCGCGATCGTGTCACCGACCTGCGGCAGCCAATCCGCGGTGTAGCGATACGCGCCGACCTCGAAGAGCGGAAGACCGGAGCCGGTCTTCACCAGTGTCACGGCGAATGTGCGTTCGTCGACCATCGTGCCCGCAGGGTAGTGCCGCGCCCGCCGCCCCACCCGAGCCGTT
>DASSVY010000346.1:0-4904 GCA_035705535.1 Gaiella sp.
CGCTGCTCGGCTCGACCTCGGCGAAGGTGGCGGACGAGTCGCCCTGCCCGGTCGTCGTGGTGCGCGCCCACTCCGAGCCGTAGCCCCGCTGCTCGGAGGATTCGGGGCGCGGAGCGTGAACTGCGCCGCGTGAGGCGCGTCAGGCTGGCGATTCCCGCTGCGGTCGGCGCCTGCGCGCTCGTGACCGTCGCTCCCGCGCTCGGCGGGACCGAGACGCGGCACGGCGAGGTCTGGTTCGTGCGCGACGGCGAGCCGGTGGCGGTCTCGCGGACCGCACCGGCGCTGCCCGGCCTGCTCCGTGCGCTCTTGGCCGGGCCGACGCGCGTCGAGCGCGCGAAGGGCCTGCGCAGCGCGATCCCGGCCGGAACCGATGTCCGCGAGCTGACGATCGCTCGGCGTATCGTCACGGTCGACCTCGGCGGCCGCTTCGCCGCCGGCCGCGACGAGGAGTCGCTGACGGCACGCGTCGGCCAGCTCGTCAGGACGTTCCGCGCGGTGCCCGGCGTGGCCGGGGTGCGGATCCGGGTCGAGGGCGGCGTCCCGGTCGGCCTCTTCCCCGGCTACGACCTCCGGCGGACGATCCGCGCGCCGCTCGTGAGCCAGAGCGCGCCGTCGCTGCGCGACACGCAGCAGCTGCTCGCCGACCTCGGGTTCATGGCCCAGGCGGGCGTGACGGGACGTCCGGGGGACGAGACGTCCGTCGCGGTGCTCGCGTTCGAGAAGTGGACGGGAATGCCCCGTGACGGCGTCCTCGGCGCAGCCGTGCTCGAGGCGCTGGCCCGGGCCACTCGACCCGAGCCCGTTCGCCGCGAGCCCGGCAAGCGTGTCGAGTTGCTCCTCGACCGTCAGCTGGCGCTCGCGATCGTGAACGACCGTGTAGAGCGCGTCTTCCACATCTCCTCCGGGTCGGACGGGCGCACGCCGTCGGGCTCGTTCCACGTGTATCGGAAGGAACGGCTCTCGTGGTCGGTGCCCTTCTCCGTCTGGATGCCCTGGGCGAGCTACTTCACGGGAGGCATCGCCTTCCACGAGTACAGCTACGTGCCCGCGTATCCCGCCTCGCACGGCTGCGTGCGGATGATGGCCCGCGACGCGCCGCTGATGTACGCCTTCGCCACGACGGGCACGCCGGTCGACGTCCTCCGGGGACGCGCATGAGGAGACGCCGTCTGCGCCGCGTGCGCAATCGGCGCGCGGTCCTGGTCATCGCCGTCTGCGCGATCGCGTCGGCGCCCCTCGCGGCGCAGGCAGCCCAGTCGCCGACGCCGCCCGGTGCCGCGTCCGCCGGCCCTCCCGCGAGCCTCGTCGTCGCGCTCGGTCTGCGCGACCCCTCGCTCGACGCAGGCGTCGTCCGCGGCGGCGAGGTCGTGCTCGCCCGCGGGTTCGAGGTCGAGCTCGCCCGGCTCCTCGCCCGGCGACTCGGAGCGCGTGTCGAGCGGTTCGTCGAGCTGCGACCGGCCGTTCGGCTCGTCGCGGGTGGCGCCCCGAGCTGGCAGCTCGCCCTCGGCGGGCTCGAGCCCTCGCCCCGGGTGCGGGCGGCCGGCGCGCTCAGCGACCCGTACCTGACGACCGACATGGCCGTCGTGCTGAGACGCCACCTTCCGCGGCCTCGGTCGATCGCCGACCTGCGCGGACACGTCCTCTGTGCGGTTCGTAGGAGCAACGAGGCGAGAACGATCGCGACCGTCGTCAGACCGAAGGCTCCGCCGCTCCTCGCCACGGGCCTCGACCGGCTGCGCGAGCAGCTGCGGACCGGGGCGTGCGACGTCGCCCTCGTCCCGGCGGTCGACACGGGGCGGTTTCTCCGTGGCCACCGCTCCGAGCTCGGCCCGGCTGTCGGGCGGATCCCGAACGGTCGCGGCGTCGTCATCGCCGTCGCGCGCGGAGGCGGTCTCGGCGTCACCGCGGTGAACGCGGCGCTCCAGCGCATGCGGAACGACGGCACGCTCGGTCGGCTCGCCCGGGCGTGGCTCGGCCTCGACCCGGCCTCGCTACGCGTCCTCCGCTAGCCACCCCACCCCTCAAAGGGGGTGCGGAGACAACGCGGCGAGCAACAATGGGACGGTGTCGTCGTCGCCTGGTCGTCTGCTCGCCGCCGTCGCGCTCGCGGCGTTCCTGTCCGCCCTGGTGGTTGCCGTGCTGACGGGGCTCGGTGACGACGAAAGCGCGGCAAAGCCACCGCACGTTCCCACGACCGGGGCGAAGACGCCCGCGCGCGAGAAGCCCAGGGCGCGGCCGAAGCCCGCGCCGTGGGTCGAGCTGACCGCGGTCGGCGCCTTCGATCCCGAGGGCGATGGGCAAGAGCGGAACGACGAGGCGCCGCTCGCCGTCGACGGGCGTCCGACCACCTTCTGGCGGACGGAGCACTACTCGAGCTTCTTCAAGTCGGGCGTGGGCCTCGTGCTCGACATGGGCCGGCGTGCTCGCGTCGAGCGCGTCCTCGTCGACTCGCCCACCCCGGGCTCGACCGCGGAGATCCAGCTCGGCGACTCGCCGCAGGGACCCTTCCGCGCCGTGACGCCCGCGCGACCGCTGACCTCCCGTACGTTGTTCGCCGTGCCGCGTCGCACCGGGCGCTATGTCGTGGTGTGGATCACCGGCATGCCGCAGGACAGCGCGGCCGAGGTCTCGGAGGTCAGAGTCCGCGCGCGCACTTGAGACGCGTCTACGATCGGTGGGGTGGAGTCGGTTCGCCTCGGTCGCTCGGAGCTCGAGGTCTCGCGTGTGGGCCTCGGGTGCAACAACTTCGGCCGCCGGGTCGACCGCGACGGGACGCGGAGGGTCGTCGGCGCGGCGCTCGACGCGGGGGTCACGTTCTTCGACACCGCGGAGTCGTACGGGGACGGCGACAGCGAGCGGTTCCTCGGCGCGGCGCTCGGCGAGCGTCGCCGAGAGGTCGTGATCGCGACAAAGTTCGGCTGGGCGCCGGCCGACCTTCCGGGAGGCGCGCCCGAGCGGGTCCGGCGCTCGATCGACGGGTCGCTCGAGCGGCTCGGCACCGACGTCGTCGACCTCTACTACTACCACCGGCCCGACGGTGTCACCCCGCTCGCCGAGACGCTCGGCGCGATGCAGGAGCTCGTCGACACGGGCAAGGTTCGCCGGCTCGGGCTTTCGAACGTCGACGTCGCGATGCTCGAGGAGGCGGACGCGACGGGCGTCGAGGTCGTCGCGGTGCAGAACCGGTACAGCCTGATCGACCGGCGCGACGAGGACGGCGTCCTTCCGTTCTGCCGCGAGCACGGGATCGGCTACGTGCCGTATTTCCCGCTCGAGAGCGGGCTCCTGACCGGCAAGTACCGCAGGGGCGAGCCGGCCCCGGCGGGCTCGAGGCTTTCCGGCGACGGTCTGAGCGACGCTCGGTTCGACGACGTCGAGCGGCTCGAGGAGCGGGCGGACGGCGCGGGACGCACCCTGCTCGAGCTGGCGATCGGCGGCCTCGCGTCGATCGACGGGGTCGCGTCCGTCATCGCCGGCGCGACGACGCCGGAGCAGGTGAGGGCGAACGCAGCCGCCGGTGCGTGGGCGCCGGCGTCGGGCGAGCTCGAGTCGATCCTGGCCTGAGGTCGCCTACGCGGTCTCGGACGACGGCGGCCGTCCGCGCGCGATCCGCTCGCTGAGCGTCATCGCAAGCACCTGCGACGGCTCGACCGTGGGTGCGCGGCCCTCGCGCGCTGCGCGCTTCGGCGGGCTCGCGACGGGCTCCGGCGTGGCGGCGGGCTCGGCCACGGGGACGGCCGGCACGGGCTCCGCCGCGGCGGTCGCTTCCGACTCCCGCGCCGCGGCCGCTTCTGCCTCCGCCTGCTTCGTTGCTGCCCGCGCGTTCCAGAGGTCTGCCTCGAGGCGGTCGATCTCGTCGACCAGCATCAGGATCGCCTTGCCCGCCGCGCGCAACTCGTCACGGGCATTCGTCGAGAGTCCCGCGCCCCACGTTCTCAGGGTCTCGAGACGCTCCTCGTCGAGCCGCTCGACCACCGGAGGAGCCTATTCCACGGCGGTGGTCGATGGACCGTCCGATTGGTCTGGTCCTCCCCCCGCATGGTCCGGTCCCCTCGTCCGGCAGAGTCGCCCGGTGGGCCGGGCGCTCGGACTAGAGTCGAGCGCGTGATCGAGCGGCACAGGGACGGAAGCCCGTTCGAGGCGACGGCGGCCTATTGCCGGGCGGTTCGCTCGGGCCGGTCGATCGCGGTGAGCGGCACCGCCGCGACGGCCCCGGACGGGAGCGCGCTCTATCCCGGCGACACCTACGGGCAGACGCGCGAGGCGTTCGAGCGCGCGGTGGCCGCGGCGCAGGCGCTCGGTGCAGACGTCCGCGACACGATCCGCACGCGCCTCTTTCTCGGTCCCGGGAGCGACTGGCGCGAGGCGGTGCGTGCGCACCGCGAGATGTTCGACGGGGTCGATCCGGCCAACACGACCCTCTACGTCGCCGGGTTCATCCCGGACGGCGTCCTCGTCGAGGTGGAGCTCGACGCGTGGGTGACCGAGTGAGCGAGTTCCTGGTCGTCGGGCTCGGCGACTCCATCACCGCGGGAAACCCGGGCTGGGACCCGGACCCTGCGCGACGGCCGTTCGAGGATCCCGGTGACGACGAGACGAGCCAGTACCTCTACTGGGCCGCCCGCGCGAATCCCGGCATGCGGTTCCGGAACCACGGCGTCGGCGGCGAGCGCACCGACGAGATCCGCGCGCGCCTCGAGAGCGCCGTCGTCGGCGCGGACGTGATCGTCGTGCAGGGCGGGATCAACGACGTCGTCCACGGCCGCCCGGTCGAGCTCGCCGCCGAGGATCTCGCGGCGATGGTGCGTCGGTCGAAGGAGCTCGCGGAGGTCGTCCTCCTGCCGGACGTCCTGCCCTGGAACAACGGCCGGCCGGATGCCGAGCCGCGAATCCGCGAGCTCAAC
>DASSVY010000347.1:0-4326 GCA_035705535.1 Gaiella sp.
GGAACGTCGGCACCGTGGGCGGCAACCTCTGCCAGCACACGCGGTGCTGGTACTACCGAGGCGAGGAGTGGCATTGCTGGCTCGGCGGAGGCGAGACCTGCTACGCGCAGATCGGCGACCACCGCCGGCACAATCTCGAGCCGGGCGACTGCATCTCGGCGCATCCGTCCGACCTCGCACCGGCGCTCGCCGCGTCCGGTGCGGTGGCAGAGATCCGCTCGGCCGCGGGCGCCCGCGAGGTGCCGCTGCTCGACCTCTACCGTCTCCCCACCGGGGACAACCGCTCGCTCCTCACCCTCGGGCCGGACGAGCTCGTCGTCGGCGTGGCCCTCCCGGCCGCGCCCGAGGCGTCCGCGTACGAGCGCCTGGGCGAGCGCGCGGCGTTCTCGTTCCCTCTCGTCTCGGTCGCCGCCGCGAGGCGCGGCACGGAGACGAGGCTCGTCGCGGCAGGGGTGGCGAACATCCCACGCGAGCTCGACCCGGTCAACCCGCTCGCCGGCCTCCCCGGCAACCCGCAGACCGGCTGGAAGCGGCGCGCGCTCGAGACGCTCGTCGAGCGGGCCACCGCGGCCGTGTCGTAGGTGGAAGCCTCGGCGGAGGCATTCGTCCTTGCCGCCACCGGTCGGCAGCGCACCCGCGCGGAGGCGTTGCTCGCGGCCCGGCCGGAGCTCGTCGACGACCCCTGGGCAGCGCTCGCGCTCGGTCGAGCGTGGCGGGGCGACCCGAGCACGCCGGGTGGGCCACGGGGCTGGGCTCCGCTCCTCTACGTCTGCCACTCGTGCTTCCCGTCCGCGGCGCTCGCGCAGGAGCTCCTCGCCCGAGGCGCCGACCCGAACCCGACCTTCGAGAACGAGTACGGCCACATGTCGGCGCTCTACGGCGCAGCCGGAGTCACGCACGACGCCGAGCTGACCCGCGTGCTCCTGGAGGCTGGAGCCGACCCGGACGACGGCGAGTCTCTCTACCACTCCACGGAGTCGCCCGATCCGACCTGTCTCGCGCTGCTCCTCGCGCACGGAGCGACGACGAGCCACACGAACGCGCTGGCGCACGCGCTCGACGACGAGCGCCCCGAGCACGTCCGGCTCCTCCTCGCGGCCGGCGCCGACCCGAACGAGCACGCCCACGTCGCGCACGCCGTGCGCCGCGGTCGCGGGCCGGAGGTCGTTCGCCTCCTCGCGGAGCACGGTGCCGACGTCGATCGCCCCGGCGGCGAGACATGGCGCGGGAACGTGCCGCTGCGCACGCCGTACCAGCACGCTCGGCTTCGCGCGCGCAACGACCTCGCGGACACGCTCGCGCAGCTCGGCGCCTCGACCGCGGTCGATCCGGCCGACGCCGCCGTGGAGTCGCTCGCGCGCGGCGAGCGACCGACTACGGCGCTCGCGGGAGCCCTCGACGTCGATCAGCAGGAGGTGATCGTGCTGGCCGCGCTCCATGGGCACCTCGACGCCGTGGTGGACGCGGTCGGCCCCGGGTTCCGCGGAGTCGTCGGCGGCTCGCCGGAAGGCTCGCTCGTCGAGCACGCCGCCTGGGTCGGAGACGCCGCGCTCGTCGAGCGGCTCCTGGCGCTCGGCGCTGAGCCGGGATCGGCGCTGGGCTGGGCTGCGCACGGCTCGCGGAACCACCGCGCCCCGGGACGGGACTACGTAGCCGTGGCGGAGCTCCTCCTCGCCGCGGGCGCGCCGCCCGAGCCCGGGCTTCTCGAAGGCGCCGAGGGCCCGCTCTACGGGTGGTTCGAGGCCCGGCTTGACCTCTAGGCGGCGTTCGTCACCGAGAGGACGCTCGCCAGGTGGACGAGCCGCAGCGCGCCTCGCTGTGCGCGCCGGCGGCCGGTCTCGTCCTCGACCTGCGCAGCAAGCTCCCAGAGGTCGCGTGTGACAGCGAGGACCTCGCGCAGCTGGTCGGTCTCGGAGCGATGGCCGTTCGACCGCTCGTCGCACGCGTTGAGCGCGAGCCCGATCACGCCGTAGGTGTCCGACGTGTGGCGCAGCCACAGCATCGCCGACGCCATGGTGAGGTACTGGTTGATGCGGAGGAAAGTGACGGGGTGCGAAAGCTGCGTCGCGCCGCGCGGCGTCGTCGGCTCGACCGGAGGGAGCCCGTCCCCGATACGCGCAGCCGTATCGTGGAACACGGCTGTGAGCTCGCGGTCGTCGAGCCCTGACGCGCGCGCGGTACGTACCGCCATCAGCAGCGCGTTCGGCTGGCGGCCGTACGGGTAGTCGGAGGCGTAGACGACCTGCTCGGGTGGGACGAGCCGATACAGGTCGAGCAGGTCGAGGGGGCTCCACACGGAGGTGTCGAAGAAAACCCCCGGCCTGCCGGCGAAGTTCCGCGCCATCGCCGCGAGGTCGACGATGCCGGCATGGGCGACGATCAGGGCCGGCGGGCAGTGGCGGTCGAGGAGGCGGCCGAGCGAGTCGGCGATGGGCGGCAGCCCGCGGCCGCCGTGGATCAGGATCGGCACGGACCGCTCTGCGGCGAGGGCGAACACGGGCTCGAGCCTCGGGTCGTCGGGCAGGAAGCGCTGCGCTCTCGGGTGGAGCTTGATCCCACGCGCACCGAGGTCGATGCACCGCGTCGCCTCCTCGACCGGCCTGTCGTCGAGGTCGAGACGGACGAACGGCAGCAGCTCCCCCTGCGCGGCGGCCGCATGCGCGAGCGTCCTGTCGTTGGCCGCGGTGAACGCAGGCTTGCGGTCGGGCTCGTCGAGGCAGAACACGAACGACCGGGTGATCCCGTAGGCCCGCTGGATCTCGAGGAGCTCGTCTCGGTCGCCGACCATCCCGTCGATGTCGTTGCCGAGATGGGTGTGCGCATCGAAGATCGGCGCCCCGGCGGGGAGCTCGTCGAGCGCGAGCCGCGCGTACCGCTGCAGCAGCTCGTTCGCACGATCGATTGGATCCACTAGTGGTCTCTCCGGGGAATCCGAGCGTGATTCGCCGGCGAAAACCGAGCAGGCCTAGGACGCAGGGAGCCCCGATACCCGAAGGTATCGGGGCGACCGAGGACGACGGCATGCGAAGCGTTTGCAGCCGCGCGACGCATGCTCGGATTCCCCGGAGAGACCACTTGTTTGAGTGTATGGACGGTCAGTCGCCCACCGCGGCCAGCACGCGGTCGACGAACGCGCCCTCGGGCACCGACCCGGCCCAGGCGTAGCGGTCGTCGACGACGATCGCGGGCACGGCGTGCACGCCGTGCCGGTCGGCGTCCGCAACGAACTCGGATGCCTCGATCCCTCGCGCCTGGATCCGTGGCGACGCGAGCGCGAGCCGGTACGCCAGCAGCACGGCCGGCGGGCAATGCGGTCAGGTCGGTGTGACGTAGACGTCGATCGCGACGTCGCGCTCGAGCCCTGCGAGGCGCTCGCGCGAGGCCTCGGTCAGCGACGGCTCGGCTCGCCCGGCCTCGACGATGCCGTGGACGAGTGTCGTCAGCTCGTATCCGAGCGGCATCCCGAGATACACGAGCCCCGGCCCGATCGTGGTGCGCGGCCACGGGCCTGGCTCGTCGTGCTCGACGATCTCGAGCGTCACGCGGTCCGAGAGCGAGCAGACGTCCTCGAGGACCGCCTGGGTCTGCGCGCCGGAGTCGATCTCGCGTCCGCCGGCGGCGAGCAGCGTGACCGGGGCCGCCGTCGGACCGAGCTCCAGCGTCACCTCCACGTCCTGCTCGAGCGATGCGAGCACGGAGGCGACCGCCTCGCGCTCAGGCTCGCCGAGGACGTTCACGACCGCGCGGCGTCGAGCTTCGCGCGGAGGTACTCGAGGTACGGGGCCGGGTCGATCTCGGGCGAGCCGGTCAGCCGCTCGATCGTCTCCTTCGGCGTCAGCTTCCGTCCGAGCGAATAGAGGTTGTCGCGAAGCCAGTCGGACAGGGGCCGCAGGTCTCCGGCGGCCAGCTGTGCGTCGAGGTCGGGCAACGCCTGCGTGACGACGCTCCAGATCTGGAGCGAGATCACGTTGCCGAGCGCATACGTGGGGAAGTAGCCGATGCCGCCACCCGACCAGTGGACGTCCTGCAGGACGCCGTTCGCGTCATCGGGGACGTCGACGCCCAGGAAGTCCTTCATCCGCGTGTTCCAGACCTCGGGCAGGTCGTCGAGCGAGACCGTCCCCTCGAGGAGCTCCTGCTCGAGCTCGAAGCGGAGAATGATGTGAAGGCTGTAGGTCGTCTCGTCCGCGTCCACGCGGATCAGACCCGGCTCCGCGCGGTTGATCGCGCGGACGAAGGTGTCGAGGTCGACGCTCCCGAGCTGCGGGAAGGTCTCCTGGAGCGCGGGGTACCAGTGCTCCCAGAACGGCCGGCTGCGCCCGACGA
>DASSVY010000348.1:0-5829 GCA_035705535.1 Gaiella sp.
TTTGGTGAGGGCGCGGTTCCCCAGAGCTCCGAGAGCATTCCCGTCCGCCGCGTGCGGCTAACGTGACGGCGTGTTGAGCCCCGCGGTCGACAATCTCGTCGCACAGCTCACACGCCTTCCCGGAATCGGAACGCGGACAGCACAACGGCTTGCGTTCTACATCCTCGCCTCGCCGGCCGACGAGGCCAACGCGATCGGATCGGCGATCGCCGAGGTCAAGGCCCGGGTGCGGCCCTGCCGCGAGTGCGGGAACCTCACCGAAGAACAGCTCTGTGGGGTCTGTTCCGACCCACGTCGCGATCGCACGGTCATCTGCGTCGTGGAACAGCCGGTGGACGTCCTCTCGCTCGAGCGGACCCACGAGTACCGCGGCCTCTACCACGTCCTCGGCGGGGCGCTCTCGCCGCTCGACGGCGTCGAGCCCGGCGACCTGCGCATCGAGAGGCTGCTCGACCGCGTGGGCGCGGACGGCGTCGAGGAAGTCGTGCTCGCCACGAATCCCACGATGACGGGCGAGGCCACCGCGGCGTACCTCGCGGACCGGCTCCGAGACCGTGTGGCCGTGACGAGGCTCGCGAGCGGCCTCCCCGTTGGGGGCGATCTCGAGTACGCGGACGAGGTAACGCTCGGCCGTGCACTCGCGGGCCGCCGTCCTGCGTAGCCCGCCGACGGCCCTCCGGAGGAGCCGAGTATCGGCCCCGCAGCAACCGAGCGATTCCTCGTCCGCGAGATCGATTCGGGGGCGAGACAGCCGGGGCACTCGCTCGTACAATGCGAGCCCGACGGGTACTGCCCAACCGAGGGAGAGGGGGTCGGATTGCTGACTGCGCGGCTCCGAAACTATTTCGTCGTGGGAGACGATTCTCTCGGGCAGAAAATGCGGCTCCGCCGCTGGGCTCGGCTGAAGCAGGAGTTCCCCGATCTAGAGGAGATGCGCGTGCTCGATCTCGGTGGCACCACGGTCTTCTGGAGTCGCGCACCCGTGAAGCCGAAGGCAGTCACCGTGATCAATCTTGGCGCGGCCGGCGAAGGTCTCCCGTGGGTCACGCCGATCGAGGGTGACGCCTGCGACGCGCCGGAGCTCGTGCGCGGAGAGACATTCGACCTCGTCTTCTCGAACAGTTTGATCGAGCATCTCGGCGGCCATCGCCAGCGCTCGACCTTCGCAGAGGTCACTCGTTCGATGGCGCCGCACTACATCGTCCAGACGCCTTACCGGTACTTCCCGATCGAGCCCCATTGGATCTTCCCCGGCCAACAGTTCCTCCCGCGGAAGATGCAGGCGTGGCTTGCCCCCCGCTGGCCGCTCGCCCATACGTATGGGTGGCCCCCGGACCAGGCACGGGACGAGGTCATGTCCACCGAGCTTCTCAGTCTCACCGACATGCGGACGTACTTCCCCGATGCCCGTGTCGTGTGGGAGCGCTTCCTGGGCGTTCCCAAATCGCTCACGATGATCCGGTGAGGGAGCGCTCGTCGCCATCGCGAAGCCGACACTCGACGCTACGCATCGGCTAGAAAGCAGTCATGGAGAGGCCCGTCATCGGCGTCGTCGGGGCGACGGGAGCGGTCGGCACCGTGACGCTGGCGCTGCTCGCCGAGCGCGGGTACGAGAACGTCCGGGCGTTCGCGTCCGCACGATCGGCGGGCACCCGGGTGCGCTTCGGCGACGGGGAGCTCACGGTGGAGGAGGCCACACCGGAGACGCTGGCGGCCGGCGACGTGGACCTGTTCCTGTTCTCGGTCGGGACCTCGGCGAGCCGAGAGCTCGTTCCCGTGGCGTCTGCCGCCGGCGCGCTGTGCATCGACAAGTCGTCGGCATACCGACTCGTGGACGGTTACCCGCTCGTGGTCCCGGAGGTCAACGGGCGGCGTGCGCTCGATGCAGTCGAGCGTGACCGGATCGTGGCGAACCCGAACTGCTGCACGATTCCGCTCACGTGCGTCCTCCGCCCGCTGCACGAGGCGGCCGGACTGACGAGTGTCCGTGTCTCGACCTATCAGTCCGTCTCGGGGGCCGGTGCCCAGCGGATGACGGCGCTCGCAGCCGAGCGCTCCGAGGAGCACGACCTCGCCATGGACTGGAGCTGGGAAGGCGACGAATCGGACGAGGAGGCGAAGCTCCGCGCGGAGACGCGCAAGATCCTCGAGCTCCCCGAGCTGCGTGTCTCGGCCACCTGCGTCCGCGTCCCGGTGATGGTCGGGCACTCGGAGGCGGTGTGGGTCGAGCTCGAACGACCGCTTACGCCGGATGAGGCGTCCGATGTGCTGCGCGACGCGCCGAGCGTCCGCGTCCTGGATCTGCCCGCCATTCCGACACCTCGGCAGGCGGCCGGCATCGACGAGGTCCTCGTGGGTCGCATCCGTCGCGACACCGCATCCGAGAACGGCATCGCGCTGTACCTGTCGAGCGACAACCTCCGCAAGGGGGCTGCACTCAACGCGATCCAGATTGCCGAGCTCCTGCTCTCGGCCGTCGGCGCGCGCGCCTGAGTCACCGCCCAACGCGCCTCAGCGCAGACGCTTCCACCGCCTCTTCACCGCGACCCACGCCCATGCACGCCGCGACGGGTCGGCCAGCACCTCGCGCTCGATCGTCTCGACGGTGTCGTCGACGCGGATGCTGAATCGAGGGCGCAACCACGCATCAGCCGTGCCCGGCATCCGCTCGCTCGTATGAACGGCTGTGTACCCGAGTGCTTTGAGGTCGGCGAGCAACCGACGGTCGTACAGCCCCAGCGGGAGCGCGATTTCGTCGACCGGGCGGCCAATGGTGTCGGCGATCTCCTCGCGCGCGTCGACGAGTTCGCGCTGGCGATCGGCGGGAGACAGGCCACGCAGGGGACGGTGGTCCATTCCGTGTGTGCCGATGGTCATTCCCTGCCGGCTTAGTTCCCGAAGCCCGTCGGCATCGAGGCTGCCTCGAGACCCGACCCGACCGGCGACCACGAAGAACGATGCAACGAGCCCTCGCTCGAGCAGCGCCTCCAGACCGATCTCGACGTCGGAAGCGTTCCCGTCATCGAAGCTGATGCGGATGTCCGGACGGTCTGCGACCAGGTCCAAGACCTTGCGGAAGCCGTCGATCGTGATCCAGTAGCGTGCCTCGCCGGACTCGAGCGTGCGTTGCGGGCGTCCGATCCCGTGAAAGTTCAGCCCGCGGACGACGGCGCTCTTCGCTCCGGCCTCCATCCCCTCAGCGGTCGGCTCGCGGTTTCTCCGCCCCGCGTCGCCGAGGCGTCAGGGCGCTCACATCTCCGACGGGCGTCAGAACGCCGACTCCGCATCGAGAGCTTCATGCTTCGGGCTCACTGCGATGAGGGTCGCAGAGAGCGCAAGGATCACCCAGAAGACAACGGTCTCCTGCACGAACGCCAGCGAGTCGTACGTGAGCATGGCGACGGCGAACCCCGCGATCGACGCGGCGAAACCGGCCGCGAGCACGGGCTCGGGGCTTCCCCTCGTTCTCGCGACGCCACCGAGCCGGCGAATGGCCCGCAGAATCAACCACACCCAGCCGGCCAGGCCGAGCAGCCCGATGTCGAGGAACGTTCCAAGCCACTGGTTGTCGAGGATCGGAGCGTTGCGGAGAGGGTTCAGATCTCCCGTTTGCCTGGTACCCACCCCCTGCCCGAGAAGGGGCCGATGCATACCGTCTTTGATTCTGGGGACAAGATTTGCGCGCCCGCTGATCAGCGTCGGATCACTCGCAAGTGTCTTTTCGTACGCGATGAAGCCCGGGCCCGACTCCGGAAAGAATAGATCCTTTACGGTCGTAACCGATCCGGGGGCGGCGATCTTTACGACGATCAGGAGAGGAATCATCATCGGCAGCAGCGGGACGATCTCCCGCGGTCGAAGCCACAGGAACACCAGCCCGCTCACAAGGAGTGCGAGGATCGGCGTCCGCGAGGCGGTGGCCATGACCCCGATCAGACTCAAGAGCGTGGGAACCCACCAGATGGCCGACCGCGATCTCGCGAGTGCAACTCCGATGGGGACGGTCATCGCGAAGAGCACGCCGAGTGCGATTGGATGATCGGCAGATGCCTTTGCACGGATGAGGCCGTAGCGGAGCGACGTCTGGTTCCCTTCGAATTGCAGGAACGGGAAGATGCTACGGAGGTGATCGAAGATATTGAATCCCGACCTCTGCTCGATGATCGCAAAAACGGCAACAACGCCCACACCCGCGACCATGAACTTCGTCAGTGCAGCGACTCCGCCGTCCGTCGTTACGACGCTCGTAACGAAATAGAACAGAATCACGAACGAGAGAAACAGCGTGACGCTCTTGAGAACCGCGCCAGCGAGTGGCTCGACCCGCCCGAAATTGACCACGACGGACGCGAGTGAGGCGCCCACGATCAGCACGACCGGCCCATCGAGAGGCGTTCGTCGAACGTAGACATTGGGATCCACCAGCAGCGCCGAGGCCCACAGCAAGAGCACAACCGCAAGTGCCAGCCGGTAGGCCTCGAGGCCCAGCGGCAGATTGACTGCCAGCGCGTATCGGGACGCGGGGATGACGAGGACGACCGCGAGGACGAAACCCAGCAACGCATGCCACGTCAGCATCCAGCGGTGCCACGCGACGAAGGCCGAGACGACGATCAGGACGGCCGAGACGGGCTGGATGCCGCGACCGACGACCACGGTCGCTGCAAGCAAGAACGCGCACGAGGCGATCACGAGGACGCCCGTGTCGAGCATCTGGCTCGGGCGGTTGGATCCTCCGGCTACCTCAGCGTTCGTCACCCGTGTGTTCCTCTACCGCCGTGTCTACGAGGGGACGAGACCCACCGGTCGATCCGCAGGCTAACCCTGTGGGCGCCGGGACTTGCCCGCTCGACGCAGCGCAGGCGCCTGCTGCGCCACCTCGACGGAGCTGCCGTCCTCGCCCGAGTCCTCGCGCGGTACGGATCCGAGTGTCGGCCGACGCTGCGCGACGCTGACCGATCCGTCCGGCTCCTCGCGTGCCGCGGGTGCGTCCGGTCCGGGAACAGGCCCCACCGGCGCCCGAACGTGAGCGACCGACGGCTCGCGCTCGACCGGCTCCCTGCGGGAGGCTTCGGAGAGCGACGGAGATGCTTGGCGTCGCTGGACGTTGTCGCGAACGAAGACCACCGCGGCCGTGGCGATCAGCCCGGCGAGGAGGACGAGGACGGGGAGCGCCTTGCTCCGCGGCTTCGCGATCTTCGGCGCGTCGGCACCCTTGACGACCCTGATCTCGATCCGGTCCTTGGCAGGGATGTCGGCCGCTGCCTGACTCTGCTCGACGTAGTTCAGGAACGCCTGCGTGGCGCTGAGCGTCAGCTTCGTCGCCTTCGTTGCCGATGGCGCCGTGGCAGTGAGCATCAGCATCGGGGTCGTGCCACCGCCCACGGTCGAAACGACCGGGACGGCCGTCAACGGGTTCGCCCCGTTCTCGAGGTCGGCTGCCTTGATGAGGCCGCGCCGCTTGAGCACCTGAATGACCGGGTCGCTCGTCGCCATCGCGGCATAGACGTCGATCAGCCCGTTGAACCGACTCGTGTCCGCCAGCGACGAGCTGCCCGTCGGGGTCGAGGGAAGCACCGAGCGAAACTCCGGCGCACCCGCTTGCGTCAACACGAGCGTCGCCTGGTTCGACCATGTCTGGGGCGATCGGTACGAGACTCCCGACGGCGAGACGCGGACGACCGACAAGACCGTGAGCAAAAGACTCAAGGCCACGCCGACGATCACGGCCTTGCGATGACGCCTGAGCGTAGCCGCGTAAAGGGCGACGTCGATCTTGTTTCCTCCAACCTCGACTGGACAGCCAGTGCGGCCCGCGCTGGGACGGCC
>DASSVY010000349.1:0-2952 GCA_035705535.1 Gaiella sp.
CGGGCCGGCGAGCGAGCCGTCGCGGGACGCGCTCGTGACGAGCAGACGGGCAATGCCGGCCTCCGCGCAGTGCCGCGCGAGCTCGCCGGGCGTGAGGTCGGAGACCTGCGTCCAGCCCTCGACCGTCACCCGGCCGTCCCGCACGTCGACGGCGACGACGAGCGAGTCACCGAAGCGCTCGACCGCCGCTTCGAGAAAGCCGGGCCCGAGCGCCGCCGTGCCGATCATCACCCGGTCGGCGCCGGCGTCCAGCGCCGTCGCGATCGTCTCGAAGCTCCGGTAGCCGCCTCCGACCTGGAGCGGCAGACCGCCGGCTTCCGACAGGCGCTCGACGAGCTCGAGGCTCGGCACGCCGGAGAACGCGCCGTCGAGGTCGACGAGATGGAGGCGGTCGGCGCCCTGCGCTGCGAAGCGACGGGCGAGCTCGACCGGATCGCCGCCCTCGAGCGTCACCGCCTCCCGCCTGCCTCCCGCGAGTCGGACGGCTCGGCCCTCGAGGACGTCGATCGCCGGTATCACTTCGAAGTGATGTGCTAGCACGTTAGCATGCTAACATGAAGGCACGATGACACGAACGACTCCCGAGCCACCAGCGAGGCGCCAGCCGGTCGAGCCGGTCTCGGGCCTCGGCGACCTCGCGGCCGCGGTCGTGTCGCTCCGCACGCAGGACGAGGCCCAGCGCTTCCTCCGCGACCTGTGCACACTGCCCGAGCTCGAGGCGCTCTCGCATCGCTGGCAGACCGCGCTCCTGCTCGAGCAGGGGCTCCCGTACGTCGAGATCGCCGAGCGGGTTCCAACGTCCACCGCCACGGTGACGCGCGTCGCACAATGGCTCCGTCACGGGACGGGCGGGTACCGGATCGCGCTCGACCGCGCCCGCCGCAGGAGGGCGTCGTCGTGAGCGCCGCGTTCACGCGGGCGGGAGAGGACGGACGTCTCACGCTTGCCGTCCCCGCAAAGGGCCGGATGGCAGAGCCTGCGCTGCGACTCTGCGCGGACGCGGGGCTCTCCTTCGAGGTGACGGAGCGCTCGCTCGTCGTCCCGTGCGCGAACGCGCCCGTCGATCTTCTGCTCGTCCGGCCGAGCGACATCCCGGAGTACGCGCAGGACCGCGTCGTCGACCTCGGCATCACCGGCGCGAACCTCGTCGCGGAGGCCGGAGCGGAGGTCGAGACGGTGGCCGAGCTGGGCTTCGCGCGCTGCACCCTCGACGCAGCCGTTCCGGTCGACGGGCTCCAGCAGGCGCTCGGAGACCTCGACGGCCTGCGCGTCGCGACCGCGTACCCCATGTCCACCGAGCGCCTGCTGGGCGAGCGCGGGATCCGCTGCGAGCTCGTCCACGTCTCGGGCTCGGTCGAGGCGACTCCGCGGCTCGGACTGGCAGACGCGATCGTCGACCTCGTCTCGACGGGCTCGACGATGGATGCGAACGGCCTGCGGCCGATCGGCACGCTGCTCGCGTCGCAGGCCGTGCTCGTCGGTGGCCGGGATGCGATCGAAGAGAGGCGCGACCTCGTCGACCGGCTCGAGCTGATGCTCTCCGGCGTCGTCGCCGCCCGCCGCCGGCGCTACGTGATGCTGAACGCCCGGGTCGACGACCTTCCCGCGATCCGGGCGGTGCTGCCCGGGATGGGTGCGCCGTCCGTCCTCCAGCTCGCGGACGAGGGCCAGATCGCGATTCACGCAGCGGTCGACGCCGGGGAGATCTGGTCGCTGCTTCCGCGTCTCAAGGAGGCAGGAGGCACGTCGATCCTCGTGCTCCCGGTCGAGAGGCTCGTCCCGTGAGAGGCGCGCTCCTCGACCAGGCGATCGAGACGGTCGCGCCGATCGTCTCCGACGTCCGGGCGCGCGGTGACGCCGCGTTGCTCGAGTGGACCGAACGACTCGACGGGCCCCGCCCCGACGGGCTTCGCGTCGACCCTGGCGCGATCGAGGCCGCGGTGGTCGAGGACGACGTCCTCGGCGCGCTCCGACGGATGATCGAGGCAGTGCGCCTGTTCAGCGCCGCGCAACGGCCGCCCGACACGCGCGTGGAGGCGGCTCCGGGGATCGTCTCGGAGCGCCGCTGGCGCCCGCTCGACGCGGTGGGGCTCTGCGTCCCCAGCGGACGCTCGCCGCTTCCGTCCTCGCTCGTGATGACCGCCGCGCCGGCGCTCGTCGCGGGGGTCCGCCGCATCGCCGTCGTGACCCCGAGCCCGTCCGACGCGATCCTCGTCGCCGCCCGCGAGCTCGGTGTCGACGAGCTGTACGCGGTCGGTGGTGCCCAGGGCGTCGCCGCGCTCGCGTATGGCACCGAGACGATCGCCGCGGTCGACGCGGTGATCGGGCCGGGGAGCGCCTACGTCACCGCCGCGAAGCTCCTCGCCGCGGGGCGCGTGCGGATCGACCTCCCCGCCGGGCCGAGCGAGGTCGTCGCGATCGCCGACTCCGCCGGCGATCCGGCGCGGATCGCAGCGGATCTCCTCGCGCAGGCGGAGCACGGCGAGGACAGCGAGGCGATCCTGTTCACCGACGACCCGGGCGTGGCGGAGGCGGTTGCGCACCGCGTGCGGGGACAGTCGAATGTCCGGGTCGAGTTCGTGCGCTCGCTTGACGAGGCGCTCGAACGGGCCGACGCCTACGCGCCCGAGCACCTCGAGCTCCACGTCGCCGACCCTGACGCGCTGCTGGAGCGCGTCCGCAACGCGGGATCGGTGTTCGTCGGCTGCTCATCCGTCGTCGGCGACTATGCGGCAGGCGCGACCCACGTGCTCCCGACCGGCGGGCTTGCGCGGTCGACCGGCGGGCTCGGGCTCGAGGCGTACATGAAGCCCGTGCAGGTCGTCACGGCGACGCCCGAGGGAGCACGGCGAGCCGCCGAGGTGGTCGTGCCGCTCGCGCGCGCCGAGGGCCTCCCGAGGCACGCGGAGGCGGCTGCGTGAGCGCTTCGCGGACGGCCGTCCGCGGCCTGGC
>DASSVY010000350.1:0-3192 GCA_035705535.1 Gaiella sp.
GGGAACCATGGGTTCCCCCGCCTTGTGCAGGGGCGGGCAGGCATCCCCCCTGCTTCTCGTGCCCGACTCCCGGGGAGAGTGGGAGCCGGGGGCGAGTTCTTTATCCGTTCGGGCGCGTCGGCTGGCGGGCCAGCTCGACGCTCTTGGTGACGCGCTTTCCGTCCTTCGTGACGATGGTGACGCTGACGTTGTCGCCGGGCTTGTGCGCGGCGATCATGTCCCGGAGCTCGTCGACGGACGAGACATTCTTGCCGCCAACCGCGACGATCATGTCCCCGCCCAGCTGGTAGCTGTCGCCCGCGACGACGACCTGGGTCGTGCCGCCGACGATTCCGGCCTTGGCCGCGGGGCTGCCCGGTTTGACGGACGCGACGAGCACGCCCTGCTTCGCCGGGAGGCGGAGGACCTGGGCGACGTCGGGCTGGACGTCCTGGAGCGTGACGCCGAGGAACGCCCGGTCGACCTTGCCGTCCGAGAGGAGTTGCGCGACGACGCTCTTCACGGTGTTCGACGGCACGGCGAACCCGATGCCCACGTTGCCGCCACCGCCGTTCGCCGTCTCGATCTGTGAGTTGACCCCGATAACGCGGCCCTGCGCGTCGATCAGCGGGCCACCCGAGTTGCCGCTGTTGATCGGCGCGTCGGTCTGGATCACGTGGTCGATGGTGAAGTCGTTCGGCGCGCTGACCTCGCGCTGCAAGGCGCTGACGATCCCGGCAGTGACGGTGCGCTCGAGCCCAAAGGGGTTGCCGATCGCAGCGACCGGGTCGCCGACCTGGACCTTGTCGGAGTCGGCGAGCGTGAGCGGCGTGAGCGCTTTCGCGTCGACGTCGACCTTGAGCAGGGCGAGATCGGTCGACGGGTCGGTGCCGACGATCTTCGCCGACACGGTCTCCTGGTTCGAGAAGCTCACCTCGATCGACGAGGCGCCCTGGACGACGTGGTAGTTCGTGACGACGTGCCCCTCCTTGTCGATCACGAAGCCGGAGCCGAGCGCGCGCTGGGTCTCGCCGGGGATGGGGTCGCCGAAGAGGTCGGTGCTGGACGCGCCGCGCGACGTGGAGACGATCTGCACGACGCCGGGCGCGCTCTGCCTGTAGATCCCCGCCACGTCGATCGACGTCGGGCCCGTGGCTGCGCTTGCAACGTCGGTCGGGATCGGCGCGGCGACCTCCTCGACTGGCGCGGGATTGTCGAACGCGCCGAGTGCCCAGGCGCCGCCCAGTGCCACGCCGCCGCCGAGAAGGGAAGCGGCGACGAGCGCGGCAACGGGCTTGGCGGCGGACGCAACTCTGCCGGGGCGCTGACCCGAAGGTGCGTCAGGGTGAGTCGGAAGTTCTGGGTTGCTCACGCCTCATCCGTTATAGGCACGCGCCCATGAACGGAGGGTTGCGGGCAGTTAAGAACGCGTTGTCGGGCGCGAGGGCCCGTCGAGGCGCCTCTAGGCCGGCGTGGCGGCGAGCACGACGGTCTTCACGACCTGCTCGCGATCTGCGCCGAGCGCCGCGTCGAGCTTGCGGCCGAGGTCGCCCGAGGCGAAGAGCTCCTCGGTGATGTCGGCGCCGCCGATCAGCTCGCCCTTGACGAAGACCTGGGGAATCGTGGGCCAGTCGGTCAGGGCCGAGAGCTCCTGCCGGATCCGCGGGTCGGGGAGGATGTCGACGGCGGTGATCGGCGCGCCGGCACCCCACAGCGCCTGCAGCGCGCGGAGCGAGTTGCCGCACGCGGGCCGCTCGGGCGTGCCCTTCATGAAGATCGCGACGGGCTCGCCGTCGATCACCTGCTGGATCTCGTCACGCAGCGTCATGGGTTGGGTTTCCCTTCGTCGTGATTCGGAGCTCGTGGATCGAGCCGTCGGCCAGTGGTTCCGCGAGCGCTCGGTTGACGAGGCGGTGCTGCTCGACGAGCGACAACCCCTCGAACGACGTGCTCCCGACCGTCACGTGGAAGTGATCGCCGCCGCCCGTGCGGTCGACGACGTCCACGCTCGCGTCGGGGAACGTCTGCTCGAGAAGGCCTCGGATCGTGTCGCTCACCATCGACGATCATGCTAACGACCGTGCCCCTCCGCTCCTTCCCGCTGTCCCTGCCGGAGCGCGCCGTCCGCTCGATCGCCGTCCTGCTCGGCGGCGTCCTCCACGAGACGTTCACGCTCGCGCTGCCGCGGGTCGTCCGACAGTCACGCCTCTACGAGGCGACGGCGAAGAATCTCCTGCGGGTCACGATCGAGCTCGTCGGCGGCGTCGAGGCACGGATCCCGACCGAGACCGAGTACGAGCCCCACCCGGGCCGGCTCGCGGTGCGGAAGGGTGTCGGGAACGCGGTCGAGCTTGGCTCGATCGCCGCGTTCGGCTTCTCGCCGCTCTGGATCCTGGCCGCGGCCGCCGACGTCACCCGTGGCTCCCGCGTCTACCTCGACGCGTACGTCGCCGAGCTGATCCGTGTCGGCGCGCTGCCGCCGGCGTCGGCCCCCGGCTCCGCGTCGGAGCTCCTCTCGGCGCTCGAGCGCGCGTCGGGCACGACCGCGCGGCTCGTCGACATCCCGCCGCTCGAGCTCCGCGCGCTGCGCCAGTCGCTCGAGGACATCCGCCGCGACGCCGCCTCGCTCCCCGGCCCCGACGACCTCGCGCGCGTCTTCGCGGGGCTGCGCGAGGCGGCGTTCCGCGAGCGCACGAGCCTGCTCGCCGTCTCCGTCGGGCTCGGGCTCGCGTTCTTCAACTCCGCCCGCCACGTCGGGCGGCAGCACCTTCTCGACCCGTATCGCGAGGACCTGCGGCCCGTGCGGAACGAGGGCCTCGCGGCGTACGCGCGCCGGGTGTCGCGGCCGTACGCCGAGGCGGTCGCGCGGCACTTCGACACCGAGCAGCCGTCACTGACCGAGCGGGGGCTCGACCGGCTCCAGCGTGGTGGGCGGTGAATCGGTGCATGATGTATACTCCGCTGTATGCGGCGCAAGCAGATCTACCTCGACGAGGCGAACGAGCGGGCGCTCAAGCGGCTAGCGGCGCGGACCGGGCGCTCCGAGGCCTCGCTGATCCGCGAGGCGCTCCAGCGGTACCTCGCGACCGGCGGCGACCACGACGAGGATCCGCTCGAGCGGCTGATCGGGCTCGTCCCCGACGAGACGGGCCCCGACGACGTCGCGGAGGAGCACGACCACTACCTCTACGGCGCCCCCAAGGAGCGGGCCTG
>DASSVY010000351.1:0-10906 GCA_035705535.1 Gaiella sp.
ACGTCGCCCGCCACGGCCGCTGGGTCTCGTGGGGGCCGACGCGTCACGGGATCGCGGGGAACATCGCGACGTACGTGCGGATCACGGAGGAGCCGTGCCATGTCGAGCTGTACTGCGACATGGAGCGGCTCGAGCCCGACCACGAGCCGCGGGTCTATCCCGACGACCGCTACTCCTCGAACACCTGGGGGCCGCTCCCGCCGCGCTCGTACTTCCGCTTCGACCCTGTCGCGGTGGAGTGGGAGAGCGAGAGCCGCGAGACGCTCGGCGAGCCTTTGCCGCCCGCGGAGACCACCGCCCGATGAGCCTCGAGGGCTTCACCGGCCCGCGGACGCCGGAGGGCCGCTCGTCGCTCGTCCCGTACCCGCCCTGGCACTACGTCGGCGTGTTCCTCGTGATCGACTACTGGGCCGACCCGGAGCAGGCGGTCGCATTCCTCCCGGAGGGGATCGAGCCGCACCCGGACCCGGGCCGCTGCGCGTTCGTCGCGGCGGACTGGCAGTCGTGCTCGCAGGGCGGCGACGAGCTGGTCGATCCGTCCCGCTCGCAGTACAAGGAGGTCTTCGTCGTCGTCAACGGGCTCCTCGAGGGCGAGGAGGTGACGACGTGCGCGTACATCTGGGTCGACCGCGACTTCGCGCTGGCCCGCGGCTGGATCCAGGGCTTCCCGAAGAAGCTCGGCTCGATCTGGATGACGCGGAGCTTCGGCCTCGGCGGTCCCGCCGACCCGGGCATGGAGGCGGGGGCGCGGTTCGGCGTCACCTGCGCCGCGTACGAGCGCCGCGTGGCGGAGGCGACGGTGACGCTCGAGCGGCCGTCCGGGGGCGGCCCGTTCCACAACGCTCCGCCGATCGTCAACGTCCGCCACTTCCCGCGGCTTGCCGCGGGGAGCCACGACGCGCCGGCCGTGCACGAGCTCGTGCGAGCCGTCTCGCGCGACCGGTCGAGCTCCGAGGCGTGGGAAGGCTCCGCGACGCTCGAGCTGCACGGCGCCGCGCACGAGGAGATCGACGCGCTCGCGCCCTTACGCATCGGACGCGGATATCGCTTCACGTTCGCCTACACGGTCGACGACCTCGAAACAGTCCGTGAGCTATAGGACGACCACCGGACGCGTCGAGGTCGCCGGCGTCGACGTCGCGACCGAGCACTTCATCGGCGGCGAGCGCGTGGCGAGCGCCGAGACGTTCGTCGACCTGTCGCCGATCGACGCCGAGCCGATCGCGGAGGTGGCACGCGGCGGCGAGCACGAGGCGGAGCTCGCGGTCGCGGCCGCCACGGAGGCATTCCCGGGCTGGGCGGCGCTCGGCCCCGAAGGGCGCGCCACGTACCTCCATCGCCTCGCCGACCTGATCGACGAGAACGTCGAACGGCTCGCCGCGGTCGAGTGCGCCGACATGGCGATGCTGCTTCGCTCGCTGCGCGCGCGCGTGATCTCGCGCGGCGCGCGGAACTTCCGGGCCTACGCCGACCTCGCCGTCGCCTACCAGGAGCGGGTCTGGGAGTCGAACGGGACGCGCAACCGCGTCGTCCGGGCGCCGAGCGGCCCCGCGGTCGTGATCACGCCGTGGAACGCGCCGTTCATGCTCTCGACCTGGAAGACCGCCCCGGCTCTCGCGGCGGGCTGCACGGTGGTGCTGAAGCCCGCGGAGTGGTCGCCGCTCTCCTGCTCGCTCCTCTGCGACCTCGTCGCCGAGGCGGAGCTTCCGCCAGGCGTGTTCAACGTCGTCCAGGGGATCGGCGAAGAGGCGGGCGCGGCGCTGACGCGTCACGCCGGGGTGCGCAGGATCTCGTTCACCGGCTCGCCCGAGACGGCCGTGCACATCGGCACGGCCGCCGCCCGGAACGTCGTGCCGTTCACCGGCGAGCTCGGCGGCAAGGGCCCGCTGCTGGTGTTCGCCGACTGCGACCTCGAGGCGGCGGCGCGCAAGGCGGCCGGCCAGTACGACGACGCCGGGCAGGTCTGCCTCGCCGGCACGCGGCTCATCGTCGAGCAAGCCGTCGAAGAGGCGTTCCTGGAGCTGTTCCACAGGTTCACCGACGAGCACGTCCTCGGCGATCCGCGCGACGACGCGACGACCGTCTCACCGCTGATCCATCCCGACCACCTCGCGCGCGTCGAGGGCTTCGTCGAGCGCGCCCGCGCGAACGGCGACGAGATCGTCCGCGGCGGTCGTCGCCGCGAGGACGTCGGCCCGCTCTTCTACGACCCGACGCTCGTCGTCCCGCGGTCGAACGACTCGGAGATCGTCCAGCGTGAGGTCTTCGGGCCCGTGCTGACGCTTCAGACCTTCGCCGACGAGGACGAGGCCGTCGCGCTCGCGAACTCGACGCGGTACGGGCTCTCCGGGATCGTCTACACGGGCTCGGAGGAGCGCGCAGCCCGGGTTGGACGAGCCGTACGGGCCGGCACGGTATGGGTGAACACGTTCCTCGTCCGCGACCTGACGGCGCCGTTCGGCGGGGTCGGGATCTCGGGGATCGGTCGGGAGGGCGGCGATTACGCGCTGGACTTCTACTCCGACCTGAAGATGCTGCAGATCCTCGACGGAACCACGGACTAGGACCTTGCAGGCCGACGTCGCGATCGTCGGGAACGGCGTCGCCGGATACGCATGCGCCGCGAGGCTCGCACGGCACGGGCTGCGGCCGCTCCTGATCGGCCCGGGGCTGCCCGTCGACCGCCCGCCCCTGACGAAGCAGGGCCTCGCGCGGGGTGCTCCCGTGCTCCTCGCCGACGAGGAGCGGCTCGCAGACCTGGGGATCGAGCGTCTCGACGCGTTCGTGGACGAGGCGGAGCTCGCCGCGGGTCGGCTCGTAGCCGGTGAGACCGAGATCGAGGCGGAGCGAATCGTGCTCGCGACCGGGCTCTCGTACCGGCCGCCTCGGATCCCTGGGCTCGAGGCGGCGTACGTCAACGCGACACCGCAGGGGATGAGACGTCTAGTCGAGGCACTCGCCGGTCGACCAAAGCGCGTCGTCGTGGTCGGGGCAGGGCTGATCGGCACCGAGACGGCGGCGACGCTCGCGGTCGCCGGGCACGACGTCACGGCGATCGACCTCCTCGAGCGGCCGCTCGACCGTTTGCACGAGCCGCTTCCCGCGCTCGGCGCCGCCGCGCTCGCCGAGGCGGGCGCGCGCTTCGTCGGCGGTGCGCGGCTCATCGAGGCGGCCGTCGAGGCTGGGCACGTTGCACTCCGGCACGAGGGAGGCTCGCTGACCGCGGACGTCGTCGTCGCGGCGACGGGCGGGCGGCCGCTTGTCCCACCCGGCCTGGAGGTCGACCCCGGTGAGCTGCCGCTTCGCGTCGGCCCGGACCTGCGCGTGCCCGGCTTCGAGCGCGTGCACGCCGTCGGCGACCTGATCCTCGCGCCGCACGCGCGCTTCGGGCCGATCCGGTTCCCGCACTGGGACATGGCGATCGCGACCGGCGACCGCGCCGCCGACGAGATCGCCGGCGTCGAGAGCGAGCTCGACCGCCTTCCGTACTGGTGGTCGGACGTCGGCCCGAGGACGCTCGCCGAGGTCGGCTGGGCGGACGCGGCGTTCCAGTGGGGAGAGGAGGACGGGATCCACGTCGGGCGTGACGCCGACGGAGAGCCGGTCGCCGCCCTCGTGGTCGACGAGCCGCGACGCCTGCGTGCCGCGCGCGCATTGCTCGACGGATGAGGGACCATAGTGCCGCGTCCAGCAATGCCCTCCATGTTCCTGGAACGTGGCCGCATCACTGGAAGCGGCACTAGACTCGCGGCCGGTGAGCACCGCGTCCGAGCTCCCGTCGCTGCGCCTCGACGCGACCCGCGAGGAGGCGCTCGACCGCGCAGCGGCGATCGTCTCCGAGGCGTGGCGCGGCTTCGACCGGGCGCGTCCCGGGCAGCCCTCGGTGGACGATCGCCTGCGCGAGCTGCTTCGCTCCACCCTTCCCGCCGAGGGCTCGAGCGCGCTCGGCGCGCTCGAGGACGCCGCCCGGATCCTCGACACGTCGCTCGCGCAGCCGCGGCCGCGCTTCTTCGCGTTCGTCGGCTCGTCGGGTCTCGAGATCGGCGTGCTCGGCGACCTGCTTGCATCGTGCTTCGACGTGAACCTCGCCCTGTGGGCGGGCGCGGCGTCCGGGGTCGAAGACCAGGCAGTCCGCTGGGTGAGCGAGTTCATCGGCTTCCCTGCCGCGGCGGGTGCGTTCACGAGCGGCGGCACGATCTCGAACGTCACGGCGCTCGCGGCAGCGCGCGAGCGGGCGCTCCCAGGCTCACGGAGCTGTGGGATGGCAGGGCAGGCCGGCGCGCTCTACTGCTCGCGGGAGGCGCACTACTCCGTCGTCCGCGCGGCGGAGCTCCTCGGGATCGGCTCAGAGCTCGTGCGCGCGCTGCCGCAGGACGCCCGCCGACGGGTCGTGCCGGAGGAGGTCGCGGAGGCGATCGACCGAGACGTCGCGGCCGGCATCGCGCCGATCGCGGTCGTCGCGACCGCGGGGACGACGCTGACCGGCGCCGTCGACCCGCTCGACGCGCTGGCGGACGTGTGCGCCGAGCGCGGCACGTGGCTCCACGTCGACGGCGCGTACGGCGTCGCCGCGGCCACGACTCCGTCTGCAGGGCACCTCTTCGACGGGCTCGGGCGGGCCGACTCCGTCACTCTCGACGCCCACAAGTGGCTGTTCCTGCCGAAGGCGTGCGGCGTCGTGCTCGTCCGCCGCCGCGAGGACCTCCACGGTGCGCTCGCGCACGAGGAGGACTACGTCCCGCACGACCGGCCCGACCACCACATGGTGGACATCACGCTCGAGTACTCACGTCCGTTCCGCGCCCTCAAGCTCTGGCTTGCGTTCCGCGCCCACGGGGCGGACGCGATCCGCGGCGCGATCGAGCGGAACCTCCGTCAGGCCCGCCTCATGCACGACGAGATCGCAGCCTGCGACGACTTCGAGCTCCTCTGCGGCGAGCCGCCCCTCTCGGTCGTGCCGTTCCGGCACGTCCCCGAGGGCGTCTCGGACGTCGACGGGCACAACCTCCGGCTCGTCGCCGCGCTCCAGGAGACGGGTGACGTCTGGGTCGCGCCCGCACGGGTCGACGGCGTCGTCTGCCTGCGACCGTGCGTCGTGAACTACCGCACGACCGACGACGACGTCCGTGCCCTCGTCACGCTGGCGCGCGACGCCGGGCGGGCGCTCGCCACGGCCGCGTCCTAGTGGACGCGTCCGCTAGCGCTTCTTCTTCGCGTTCTTCCCGGCCTTGCGGCCGGACGCGCCGGGGCGCTGCGAGACCTGCTTCGTGCTGACCGGCATCCCGGCGCCGCCGTGCTCCATCTTTCGCCTCAGCTGCCGGTTCGTCGCCTCGGGCATCTGGTTCTCCTCGCCGACCGCCGCCATGTATGCACGCCGCTCGCTCGGCGTGAGGAGATTGAGCATCCGCTGGGCCTGCTCGGGCGTCTTCGGCTCGCCGAACGCCTGGATCTTCTTCATCGCGCCGGCGAGTTCCGGATTCTGGCGCTCGAGCGCGGCGATCGAGGCTTTCTGGAACCAGCGCTTGAAGAGCGGCACCTTCGAGAGGAATGCGACGACCGGACGCAGGTAGCGGCCGTTGCGGACGCGTCCGAGCACGACGATGCTGCCCAACAACAGCAGCAGGACGAGCAGGATGACGAGGGGGATCCAGGTCCAGAACGGCACGGCGCGATCGTACCGGCGGGTCGGGTCGGATGGTTGACCGGAAATCAGCGCGAACCGGATCACGCCAAATTTCCGGTCGACCATCTGGGCGCGTCCTCACCGGCGGCCTACAGTTCGGCCGATGAGCGCGGGACGGCGGCGGGCCCTCGTGGGTCTCGGAATCGGGCTGGCGCTCGCGGACTCGTCCGTCGTCACCCTCGCGCTGCCCGACATCCTGCGCCAATTCGACGTCGAGATCCCGCAGGTCGCGTGGGTGTTGACGGCGTACAACCTCGGCCTCGCGCTCGCGGCGGTCCCCGCCGCCTACGCGGCGCGCCGGCACCCACGCGCCGCGTATGCGCTGGGGACGGTCGTCTTCGCCGCGTCGTCGCTCCTGTGCGGCCTCGCCCCGTCCTTCGGCGTCCTCGTCGGGGCGCGCTGCGTGCAGGCGCTCGGCGGCGCGCTCCTCGTCTGTGCCGCGCTCGACCTGCTCACGGCGATCGACGGATCGGACGCGCGTGCCGTGCGGACGTGGGCGACCGCAGGGGTCGTCGGGGCGGCGCTGGGGCCGGCGGCAGGGGGGATTCTCACCGAGACCCTCGGCTGGGAGTCGATCTTCCTCGTCCAGGCGCCGCTCGCCCTGCTCACGGTCGTTGCTCTGGTGGGGCTTCGGGCAGACCCGGTGCGCGGCCCCGCCGGCCGGCCGCACATCCCTGCGAACCTCGCGCTGCTGCTGATCTCCGGCGCGCTCACGGCGGCGCTGTTCCTGCTCGTCCTGCTCCTCGTCGACGGCTGGCGGATCAATCCGGCGGTGGCGGGGGTGATCGTCACGGTGCTGCCGGCCGCGGCGATCGTGACGGGGCGCGTCGCCCACCGGTTCGGCGGCTCGCGGACACGCGCCGCCTCGGGCGCGGTCCTGATCGCGGGCGGACTCGGTGCGCTCGGCGTCCTGCCGGGCTCCGACTGGCTCTGGACGGTCGCCCCGCAGGTGCTCGTCGGCGTGGGGCTCGGCCTGTCGCTCTCTGCGCTGACCGAGCGGGCGCTCGAGGGCCGCTCGCCTCAGGCGGTGCACGGCGGCTGGACGATCGCAGCCCGGCATGCCGGTGTCGTGATCGGGTTGCTGCTCCTCACGCCGATCTTCACGACGGCGCTCGACACGAACGAGAATCGCGCGCTACGGGCGGGCGCCGCCGCGGTGCTCGACAGCTCGATCCCGCCGCTCGAGAAGCTCGGGCTCGCGCAGGACGTGCTCGCGATCGTGCGCGCCTCCGACCGCGAGGTGCCCGACGTGCGCGAGGCGTTCGTCGACCGGCCGGACGACGAGGCGTACCGAAGCCTCGAGGCGACGCTCGTCGACGAGCTCGACCGCGCGGTGACCGCGGCGTTCTCGCGGCCGTTCCTTCTCGCTGCACTGCTCGCGCTCGCGGCTCTCGTCCCGATCGCGTGGTCGCGGGGGAAGGTGAGCGTATGAAGACCCTCGCCTTCGTCGTCTCCTGTCTCGTTGCGGCAGCGCTCGTCGCCACCTACGTCGCGCTCGGTGGCACGTCGTACGAGCCGACACCCGTCGCGAACCCCTGCGCGCCGCGATCGCACCGCGAGCCGACCGGGAACGACGAGCGGATAGAGCTCGTCGTGCTTGCGGCGGCCGACGCGGCCGCGTGCCGCCTGGGCGTCTCTCGCGAAGAGCTCGTGCTCGCCCTGCGGAGCGTCGACGAGCTCGACCAGCTCGCGGCGAAGGAGGGAAAGTCGCGCGACGAGCTCGAGCAGGCCCTGCGCGACGGCCTCGTCCGCGCCGTCACGCAGGCGCAGGACGAGGATCTGATCGGCAGCACCACCGCGGGCGCGCTGCGCTTCGCCGCCGAGCACCTCCCGCTCGGGCTCCTGCTCGACCTGCTCCGGCGCGGCTCGTCGCTGCTCGGCTGACCCGGTGCGTAGGGTTCGGCCCGATGAGCGGGCGGACGCGGAACCTGCTGTTCGGCGCACTCGGGCTCGCGGTCGTCGTCGTCACGTTTGCGGTCGTCCTGCCGCGGATCGCCAGCTACCACGACGTCTGGGAGGCGGTCCGCACGCTCGACAAGACGTGGCTGCTCGTGATCGCCGTCGCCGTGGTCCTCAACATCGTCACGTACGCGCCGCCGTGGATGCTCGCGCTGCCCGGCCTCCGGTTCCGTCAGGCCCTGCCGTTCACACAGGCCTCGACGGCGTTCACCTACATCGCACCGGGCGGCGGGATCGTCGGCATGGCCGGCTCCTACGGGCTGCTGCGCATGTGGGGCTTCGCCTCGAACGACGTCGCTCGCGCCGTGACGGTAACGGGCATCTGGAACCAGCTCGCGAACCTCCTTCTGCCGGTCGTCGCCGTGATGCTCCTCGGGATCGAAGGGGACGACCGCAGCGCGTTTCTCACGACCGTGGCGCTCGTCGGCGCCGCCGTCTTCACGGTCGCGGTCGGCCTTCTCGCGATCGTCCTCTGGACGGACAGCTTCGCCCGCGCCGTGGGCGATCTGGCCGAGCGCGTGGTCAGCCGCCTGCTCCGCGTGGTCCGGCGCGGGCCGGTGTCCGCCTGGGCCGACGCGTTCGTCCGGTTCCGGCGCGAGACGGTCGACCTCATCCGGCGCCGGTGGCACTGGTTGACCCTCGCTGCGATCGCGGGGAACCTCACGGTCTTCGCGGTGCTCCTCGTCTCGCTGCGGGCGGTCGGCGTCGAGTCGAGCGAGGTCACGGCGATCGAGGCGTTCGCGGGCTGGTCGCTCGCGCGCGTGCTGCAGCTCATCCCGCTCACGCCTGGCGGGGTGGGCCCGGTGGAGCTCGGTCTGACCGCGATCCTCGTCGGCTTCGGCGGCGCGAACGCAGAGGTCGTCGCCGCAGTGCTCCTCTACCGGCTCTTCACGATCGTCCCGACGCTCCTGCTCGGGCTCGCGACGATCGGCGCCTGGCGCTGGCTCGGACCGGGCCGCGCCGAGGAAGGAGTCGCTTCGACGACGGGGAATCCGCCCGGCGGGTGAAGGAGCAGAGCCACAAGGCCGAGATGTCCGCGGCGCTCCGCGGCGACTTCGAGCGGCTGCGCGCGCGGGGCGTCTCGGCGGCGCTCGTCCCCCAGGACGAGCCCGAGCCCGACGAGGAGCCGCCCGCCGTCGAGACGGCGCCGTCCGTCGCCCGCGCGGAACAGGCCGAGACGGGTGCGGCGGCGTCCGCGGAAGCACCTCCGGACGCGCACGAAGACGAGCCTTCGGCCCGGCGGGGCTGGCTCTCCCGGTTCGCGGGCCGCTAGCCCCAGGACGGCGACTAGCGTGTCGCGCGGATGCGCGCCGTGCGGGCACTCGTACGCCTGATCTGGGGCGACGACCTCGATCGTCCGCTCCGGCCCGTGCTCGGCGTCACGCTGGCGTCGTCGGCCGCGGGCTCGGGCCTCTGGAGCTTCATGGCGATCTGGGCCGTCGAGGAGCTCGGGGCGAAGGGCCAGCTGCCGTACGTCTATCTCGTGGGCGCCGTCTTCGCGGGCGCGAGCGGGTTCCTCGGCGGGTACCTCTCCGACCGCATCGGCCGCCGCCGCGTGATCCTCGTCGGAGAGGCTGCGATGGCCGTCTATCCGCTCGTGCTGCTCGCGCTCTCGGGCTCGATGTGGGCGGCACTCGTCGCGCTGAGTCTCGCCGGTGTCTTCGGCTCGCTCGGCGGCTCGGTCGCACAGGCGATGGTCGCCGACCTCGTCCCGCCGGAGCGGCACGAGGCGGCGTACTCGTCGGTCCGCGTGGCCGCGAACCTCGGCGTGGTGGTCGGGCCGCCGCTCGGCGGCCTGGTGCTCGTGCTGGGCTCGTGGTCGGCGCTCTTCCCGACGATCGCGATCCTCTCCGCGCTGGCCTGGCTCGTCGCGTGGCGTTACCTGCCACATCGCGGCGAGTTCTCCCCGGAGGGCCCGCCGGAGCGCGGCTCGGTGGCGACGATCCTCGCCGACCGGGCGTTTCTCCTGTTCCTGGGCTCGGCCGTCTTCGCGTGGCTCGTCTACGTCGCGTACGAGGTCGTTCTCCCGGTCTCGCTCGTGGACGGCTTCGGCTACGAGCCCGCGGCCTGGGGCTTCCTCGTCTGGATCAACCCGCTCCTCGTGACGCTGTTCCAGGTGCGCCTGACACGCGCAACCGCCGGGGTGCCGTCCGCGCCGAAGCTCGTCGTCGCGCTGCTCGTGATGGGACTCCCGTACCTGCTGCTCGTCGCGTCGCACTCGGTGCTCGCCGTTGTGACCGTCGTCGTGGTGTTCGTGATCGGCGAGATGCTCTGGGTGCCGACGTCACAGGCGGTCGTGGCGGAGCTGGCGCCGCAGGACCTGCGCGGCGCGTACATGGGCGCATTCGGGAGTGCCCCTGCGATCGGCTTCGCGCTCGCGCCGCTGATCGGATTCCAGGTACGGAACATCTACGGGGACGACGCGACGTGGACGATGTTCGCGTTCCTGGGCGTCGTCGCGGCGATGCTGGGCGGGCTCGCGCTGGTCGGAGTGCGCCGCCGCGTGGGCCGCGAGTCCTCTGCTGTACTGAAGACGTGAGACAGGAGGAACGGGAGTCGATCCTCCGGGAGGATGCGCCCCGGGCGCAGAGGGCGCGCGAGCGCCGGGAGCTCGAGAACCTCCACGAAGACCTCCGCTCGAGCCCGATGCACGGCGCCCCGCTCCCGCTTCGCCTCCGGAACTTCCGCTCCGAAGCCGACGGGTACCTCGCGTCGCTGGGCGGGCCGCGGCGCTACATGGTCAGGCTCCGCGAGATCGAGACGATGACCGCAGACCACGAGCTCGCGCTCGAGGCCGAGCGCCGGCGGGTCGCGCGTGCGGTCCGGCCGGAGGAGTTCGCAAGCGCATGGCGGGCCGTGGCGGAGCACTGGGGCTTCGACGAGGTCAACGACCTGATCGAGCGGCACAATCGCTGGTACCCCGCCGAGTCGCGGCTCCCGATGGATCCCCGGCGAGGGGACTTCGTGCTCGTAAACGGCCGGGACTACCGCCTGAGGCCGCTCGACGCCGAGTGGATCCTCGTGCGTTTCCCGGCCTCCATCGGCGAGGCCGGCGCAGCCGCGGCCTGAGCCTGGATCCAGGCTGTCCCGTCAGGCTGCGCGAAGCCGCGCCGCCCCGCGCGAGGCGGCCGCGAGCGTGACGGCGCAGAGTCCGGCGCAGACGAGGTACGGGACGGGATCGCCGAGCGCCTGGGCGAGCGCTCCGCCGATCGCCGGCCCGGCGAGGGCGCCCACCGCCCAGGCGGTGTTCGTGACGCCGAAGCC
>DASSVY010000352.1:0-3100 GCA_035705535.1 Gaiella sp.
ATCGTCCGCAGCCAGGAGTAGACGTAGTCAGCGGAGGTGACGGGCTGACCGTTCGTCCACTTGACGGCGGGGTTCAGCTTGATGTTGACGACCTTGCCCTTCACGGTCCAGCTGGAAGCTGCACCGGGGAGCGCCTTCAGCTCAGGCGAAGGCCCGAGCTTCACGAGCGGCTCCATGAGGTTCAGGATGATGTTTGCCGACGTCGTGTCGGTCGCGAGACCCGGGTCGAGCGACGGCGGCTCGGCGCCGATCGACTCGCGGAGCACCTGGGACTTCGCCCCCGTGGCTCCAATCGCCGAGCCCGCGACGGCAATGGCGATGAGCGCGGCGGCACCTGCCCACCATGCCCATCTCTTGGACTTTCGCATTCCTTCCCTCCTTGAGGATTTCACCCTGTCAAGCACCTTCTCGGCGGTTGACGGCGAAGAGGATCGCCGATCGTAGCCGAAGCTGGGCCCACGGTCTCTGAGCGGTCCGAGTCCGTTCAGCGCCCGCCCGTCCCGCATGCCGCGGCCCGTCGTCGTTACATACGGTCCACCTCCGTCATCCGACTGTCACCACCCCTCGGTCGAGGGTCCCACCGTTGTCCGCTCCGCCGCGGCGACTCCCTTCGGCGTCGGGGGTGGGGCGGCACTCGACCCGGCGGGCACGAGCGCGAGATGCTCTGTCACCGAGAGCCGCTCCTGGGCGCTCTGCACGTTGGAGAGGTAGCCGTCCGCCGACGGGTCGTCCGGGCCGAGGCCCATGACGCCACCGAGGGCGACGGCGACGAGGATCGCAGCCGCAGCGGCGGCGCCCGCGCGGGACACTCCCACGCGCGCGGGCCGGTGCGGCACCTCGAAGTGAATGGGAGGCTCCACGAGGTCAGCCTCGCGCAGCGCCTCCGTCACCCCCTCGAGCTCGTCCGCGAACGAACGACATGCAGCGCAGCGTGCGAGGTGGTTCTCCATGACCGCGACCTCGAGCTCGGAAAGCTGCCGGTCGAGGCGCAGCGACACATGCTGGCGCGTCCGGTTGCAGGCTTCCGGCAGGATCGCGATGGTTCGCACGATGAACATAGACGTCTGATTCCGGCGCTGGTTAGCACCGTGTCACGATCTTGTTGGCAGAGCCTCCGCAGGCGTGCGTCGACTACACTCGCGCCGGTTTTGGCCCCTTCGCTTCGGGCCCTTCCCAGTACCCACATCGGACCCGAGGAGCCCGAGAGAGACCATGGCTGAACGCAACGGCGACAACATCGGCAGGATCGTCGAGATCAAGGGCGTCGTGATCGACGCGGTCTTCCCCGAGCAGCTGCCGGAGATCTTGAGCGCACTCGAGATCGAGCACGAGCACGGGACGCTCGTGGCGGAGGTGCAGCAGCACCTCGGCGACGACCGCGTGCGCGCCGTGGCGATGGACTCCACCGACGGCCTCGCGCGCGGACTCGAGGTGAAGGACACGGGCGCGCCGATCTCCGTGCCCGTCGGGCAGGCGACGCTCGGGCGCCTCTGGAACGTGATCGGGCAGGCGATCGACGGGGGCGCCGAGCTCCCCGACGACGCCGAGCGCTGGCCGATCCACCGGGACCCGCCCGCGTTCCAGGATCTCTCCCCGAAGATCGAGATCTTCGAGACGGGGCTCAAGTGCGTCGACCTGATCGCGCCCTACATCAAGGGCGGCAAGGTCGGCCTCTTCGGCGGCGCCGGCGTGGGCAAGACCGTGCTCATCCAGGAGCTGATCCACAACCTCGCCCGCGAGCACGGCGGCGTCTCCGTGTTCGCCGGCGTCGGGGAGCGGACACGCGAGGGCACGGATCTGAAGATCGAGATGACCGAGTCCGGCGTGATCGACAAGGTCGCGCTCGTCTACGGGCAGATGAACGAGCCGCCGGGGGCACGCCTCCGCGTGGGTCTCTCGGGCCTGACGATGGCGGAGTACTTCCGCGACGAGGGACAGGACGTGCTCCTGTTCATCGACAACATCTTCCGCTTCGTCCAGGCGGGCTCCGAGGTCTCGGCGCTGCTCGGGCGGATGCCGAGCGCGGTCGGGTACCAGCCGACCCTCGCGACGGAGATGGGTCAGCTGCAGGAGCGCATCACCTCGACGACGACCGGGTCGGTCACGTCCGTGCAGGCGATCTACGTGCCTGCCGATGACCTCACCGACCCCGCTCCGGCGAACACGTTCGCGCACCTCGACTCGACGACGACGCTCTCGCGGGCGATCGTCGAGAAGGGGATCTACCCGGCGATGGACCCGCTCGACTCGACCTCGCGCGCGCTGCAGCCGGGGATCGTCTCGGACGACCACTACCGCGTCGCGACGAGCGTCCAGCAGATCCTCCAGCGGTACAAGGACCTCCAGGACATCATCGCGATCCTCGGGATGGACGAGCTCACCGACGAGGACAAGCTCGTCGTCTCGCGGGCGCGGAAGGTCGAGCGGTTCCTCTCGCAGCCGAACTTCGTCGCCGAGCAGTTCACGGGCACGCCCGGCAAGTACGTGAAGCTCGAGGACACGATCGCGGGCTTCGACTCGATCATCCGAGGGGAGCACGACGACCTGCCCGAGTCGGCCTTCTACATGGTCGGCCCGATCGAGGACGTCGTCGAGCGCGCTCGGTCGATGGAGCAGGTCGCCGCGTAGGCGTACCCCCGTGGCCGATATCACCGACCACCCGACGTTCGACGTCGAGCTCGTCACGCCGGACGGGCCCGTCTTCCAGGGCGACGCGCACATGCTGATCGTCCCCGGCGCCGCCGGGGAGGTCGGCGTGCTGGCCCGGCACGCGCCTCTCGTGGCGACGTTGAAGGCGGGGTCGACACGCGTCCATGTCGGCGCGAACGAGGTGCTCGAGTTCGCGACCGGCCCCGGGTTCTTCAAGGTCGAGCTCGACCGGGCGCTCGCGCTCGTGGACGACGCCGTCTCCGTGAAAGAGATCGACGACGACCGTGCCCGCGAGCAGCTCGAGACGGCGCAGGCGGAGCTCGCCAAGGTCGACGCGGGCGAGTCGACCGCGGATCGCTGGCAGCTCGAGCAGCGGATCCTGCACGCCGAGAACCAGCTGAGCGTCTCGGGCCGCACGACCGGTTGAGTGAGCGGGGGGGGGGGGGGGGGG
>DASSVY010000353.1:0-9676 GCA_035705535.1 Gaiella sp.
GGCAGGGGATGGTTTCGACGGGATCGCGCTCGACATCGAGTCGCTGCGGACGAAGAACGTCAAGCTGCGCACCGCGCGCATGCTCGCCCTGCTCGACCGTCTGAGTGCCGAGGCGGGATCGACGCCGACCGCCGCGATCACGTATCCGCCACGCGCCTTCGAGCGGCACCTCGGCTGGTGGCCGGGCTTTCCGTGGAGCGACATCGCCGGGAAGGTCGACGCGATCGTGCCGATGCTCTATACCGGCGGCGGGTTCAAGGGCTACGACGCGACGTACGGCTACGTCGCGCGCTCGCTGCGGCTCCTTCGCGGTGCGGTCGGCGACGACATCGTCGTCCACGCTGCAGGCGGGGTTGCAAACCGCATGACGAAGGACGAGCTCCGGGCCTTCGACGACGCCGTCCTGGACGATGGCACCGCGACCGGCTGGAGCCTCTACGACTTCCAGACGACGACACCCGCCGGCTGGGCCGCGATGGCCAGGCGCGGAGAGTCGCTCGGCTAGGACGGCCAGGCCTCGCGCAGGCGGTCGCGCGTCGTGACGAGGTGCTCGGGGACGACCTTGATGTCCGCGAGCACCGGCATGAAGTTCGTGTCGCCCGCCCAACGAGGGACGACATGCTCGTGCAGGTGGCCCGAGATCGACCCTCCGGCAACCTGCCCGAGGTTCCAGCCGACGTTGAACGCGTCGGGACCGTAGACGTTTCGCAGGGCAGCGATCGCCTGCGTGGTCAGCTGGTGCACCTCGGCCGCCTCGTCCCGCGCCAGCTCGCCGAGCTCGCCGACGTGACGCAGCGACGCGACCATCAGGTGCCCGGAGGAGTACGGGAACTTGTTGAGCAGCACGAATGCGTGCTCGCCGCGCCGGACCGCGAGGCTCTGCTCGCCGAGCTCGTCCCTCGCCTCGCTGCAGAACACGCACCCGTCGTGGGATGCGGCGTCGCCTATGTACTCGAGACGCCATGGAGCCCAGATCGGCCGGGTCACTCCGACATCCTTGCAATCTCGGCCAGCGCAGCGGGAACCTGGCCTCGCGCGAGCTCGTGCCGCACCCGCTCACGGGTCTCCGCGAATCGCGTCACCTCGTAGACGATCAGCACGCAGAGAAGCACCAGCACGAGCGCGAGCGTCAGCAGCGCCGGGACGTGGAGCGCGACGGGGTAGAGGAGGATCGCCCCCAACGCGGCGAGCGAGCGCTGCCGGCTCAGCGAGTGCACCTGCCGCCAGCGGAACGCGACATGGCCGAGGAGGTAGAGCGCAATCCCGCCGACGAGCGCGGCGGCGGGCACGGAATGGAGGGGGTCGCCGACGTGCTCGAGCGTCTTCTTCAGGCCGAAGGCGGCGAGGACGATGCCCGCGACGATCGGGAAGTGGATCAGGGAGTACGAGTCGCGCGCCAGCTCGTTCTGCTCCCTCCCCGGGGTCGCCTCCGAGAGGCGCCGCTCGCCGAGCCAGACGATCACGTCGAAGTAGAGCCACCAGAGCGCGGCGGCGAGGGCGACGCCGAGCACCGAGGCGGCGATCACGCCGGTGTCGACGACCTCGTGCGCGCCGACGCCGATCGAGACGATCGACTCTCCGAGGGCGATGATCACGATCAGCCCATACCGCTCGGCGAAGTGCGAGGGCATCAGCCGCCAGCCCTCCGCCCAGAACAGGAACGGCGCGCCGACGTCGAGCGTGATCGCGATCGCCCAGAGGGCGCCCTGCACGACGCCGTCCGTGAACGAGGCGGCGACGAGGAGCGAGACGCCGATCGCGGTGCTCCCCGCGAGCCCGGTGACCGACCGGCGCAGGCCAGGATCGTCGCGGCTCGCGATCGTGAACAGCCAGATGTGCGCGACGCGGACGATCCCGTACGCGCACGCGAACACGAGCGCGTCGTCGCCGAAGGCGCCGGGCACCGCAAGCGCGGCGACGAGGAACGCGGCCATCGCGGCAAAGATCGCGATGCGGACTGCGCCTTCTTCAGGGTCGACGACGCTCGTCAGCCACGCATAGCCGCCCCACGACCACCAGAGCACGGCGAGCACGAGCAGCGCCTGCACGATGCCCTCCCACGTCGGCGTTGCGGCCATCAGCGCCGTGCACTGGGTCAGCGCGAGCACGAAGACGAGGTCGAAGAACAGCTCGAGGGCCGTGACCCGCTCCTCCTCACGGCGGACGGCGGTCAGGCGATGGCTGCGGCCGGTGTCCTGCACGGCCTCGATCCTCGCATGCCGGCGGCGCGGCGGACTATGCTCGCCCGGCTGCGGCGACCCGGGAGGCGGCTGTATGGCATACCCGTTCGTCGAGAGCCCCAACAGGACCCGCGCACCCGGCCGGGCGATCGGCGTCGTCGTGATCCACACGATGGAGATCGCCGAGCGGCCCGATGCGGCGGAGATCTGCGCCCGCTGGTTCAAGACGCCGGTCTCGCGCGTCTCGGCGCACTACTGCGTCGACGCCGACTCGGTGATCCAGTGCGTCCGCGAGAAGGACATCGCGTGGCACGCGCGCGGCGGCAACACGAACTCGATCGGGGTGGAGCTTGCCGGTTTCGCGAGCCAGACGAGACGCGACTGGGCCGATCCCTACTCGGCAGCCGTGCTGGACCGTGCGGCGAATCTCGTCGCCGACGTCTGCCGGCGACGGCGCATCCCCGTGCGCTGGGTCGGCGCGGACGATCTCGTCGCCGGGCGCCGTGGACTGACGGGACACAACGAGGTCAGCGAGGCGTTCGAGCAGAGCGACCACTGGGATCCGGGCGACGGGTTCCCGGTCGAGGCGTTCGTCGACCGCGTACGCGCGCGCGAGCAGGCACTGAAGCGCGCCAAACCACCTGCAAGGCAGAACGTCTAGGCGCCGACGTCGTCCAGAGCGGCGCGGACGCCGGCGACGAGCTCCGCCAGGCCCTCTGCGTCGATCGTCAGCGCCGGGGAGATCTGCAGGCTTCCACCCGCGAGGCCGCGGCCGAGCACGCCGTGGTCTCGGGCTGCGGCGAGGACGCGATCCGCGGTTGTGGGATCCTCGGCCAGCGCATCGGCCGACAGCTGAACCGCCGCGACGACCCCGAGTCCTGCGCGGACGTCGGCGACGAGTGGATGCGACGCGAGCGACGCGAGGGCGGCGGCCAGCTCCGACTCCAGCCCGAGCGCGCGCTCGGCGAGCCCTTCGCGTTCCATGATGTCGAGGTTCGCGTGGGCTGCCGCGGTCGCCGTCGCGTGGCCGGAGTACGTGTAGCCGTGGCGCCAGACGCCCGCCCCGGGGCTCCAGAACGGCTCGCGGACGCGGGCGCCGACGATCACGCCGCCGAGCGGGAGGTACCCGGAGGTGACGCCTTTCGCGAACGTGACGAGGTCCGGCTCGAGCCCGAAGCGCGTGCTCGCAAACCAGTCCCCGACGCGGCAGAACCCGCAGATCACCTCGTCCGCGACGAAGAGCACGTTGCGCTCGCGGCAGACGCGGCGTGCCTCCTCGAGGTAGCCCGGCGGTGGCAGGAGGACGCCCCCGGCTCCGACGATCGGCTCGCAGAAGAAGGCCGCGACCCGTTCGGCGCCGACGTGGTCGATCGTGGCGGCAAGCGCCGCTGCGTCGTCCCAGGGAACCTGGAGCATGTCGCCCGCGAGCGGTCCGACACCGACCGTGAAGACGTCCATCCCGACGAGCGACGTGCCGTACCCGGCGAGCCCGTGGTAGGCGCGCTCCCGCGAGATCACGATGGTCTTCTCGTCGCTGCCGACGAGGCTCCAGTACCGCCGGGCGAGCTTCACGGCGGTCTCGACCGACTCGCCACCGCCGCTGGCGAAGAACACGGCCGCGTCGTCCATCGGCGCGACGGCGGCGAGCCGCTCGGCGAGGTCCGTCGTCGCGCGTGAGGACACGTCGCCGTAGTGCGAGTAGGCCGGCAGCCGCCGCATCTGCGCCATCGCCGCGTCGACGATCTCGTCGCGGCCGTAGCCCACATTGCAGTACCAGAGCCCTCCGGTCGCGTCGAGGTAGCGCCGACCGGACTCGTCCCAGACGTGCACGCCCTCGCCGCGCTCGAGGACGAGCTCGCCCGAGGCGGCGACCGCGGACATGTCCGCGACGGGGTGCCAGAAGCGGGTCACCGCGGCAGCCTAACGGGGTACCTCCCTGCGCCGGGGCCGCGAGGCGTCAGCGCGCCAGCGTGACCTTGGCGAGGCCGTGTGGCGCGTCCGCATCGAGGCCGCGCGCACACGAGAGCGCCCAGGCGAAGAGCTGCCCGGGCACGACGGAGAGGAGGGGAGAGAGGAGGGGCGGAGTCGGCGACGGCACCGGCAGGACGTATGCCGCCCCGTCGAGCTCCGCTGCGGCGGTGCCGCTCGCGACGAGCGTCGCGCCCATCGCGCGCGCGCGCGCCGCGGCCTCCTGCACGGGCGCGAGCGTCGCGTCGGGTGAGGCGATCGCCCAGACCGGGAAGAGCGGATCGAGCGCCGCGACCGGACCGTGTGCCAGGTCGGTGGCCGTGAGCGGCTCCGCCGCGATCCTGCACGTCTCGAGCAGCTTCAGCGCGATCTCGCGGGCCGTCGCGAACTCGACGCCGCGGCCGATCACGAACATCCGGCCCGTGTAGGCGAACGGGAGCGCCATCGCGGCGGCCCACCGCTCGAACGTGGGAAGCAGTTCCTCGAGCAGCTCGCTCGCCCGCCGGATCCCGGCCGACACCTCGCCACCCCTTCCGGCAAGGTGCCCTGCGAGGAGCGCGAGCACGGCGAGCGTGTTCACATACGTCTTCGTCGCGGCGACGGCGAGCTCGGGCTCGGCGGAGAGCGGGATCGCGACCTCGGCGGTCGTCGCCAGCTCCGAACCGGGGTCGTTCGTCACCGCGATCGTCAGCGCGCCGGCGGCACGCGCCCGGGCGACGTACTCGACGACGTCGGGCGTCCGACCCGACTGCGAGAGGCCGATCACGGTCGAGCCCGACATGTCGAGCGGCGTGTCGTAGTGGACGGTGAGCGTGATCGTGTCGCGCATCGCCGTCCACCGGGGCAGGAGCCCGAACGCATAGATGCCATACGACGCGGTGTTGTCCGACGAACCGTGGCCGACGAGCCGGATCAGGCGGGCATCGCGCTCGATCGCGAGCGCCGCTGCACGGGCGATGGCGTCCTCGTGCGCGAGCAGCCTCCGCAGCGCTGCCGGCTGCTCGTGGATCTCCGCGAGGAACTGCGCGCCCGGCGCGCCGGCAGGGGGAACCGGCTCAGCCTGCGACACGGGTCTTGCCTCCGACGATCGCGCGGACGACCTCGATGCGGTCGTCGAGCACGACGACGTCGGCCGGCCCGCCCGGGAACAGCCGGCCGAGGTGGGGGATGCCGAGCACCCGACCGGGCACCGTCGACGCGGCTTCCAGCGCCGACTCGAGCGGCGCTCCGGCCGTGACGAGGTTCCGCACGGCCTGCGGCATCGTCAGCGTGCTGCCGGCGAGCACGCCGTCCTCGCGGCGGACGACGTCGTCGGCGACGACGACTTCGACGTCCCCGAGCGCGTACGTCCCGTCGCCGAGCGCTGCCGCCGCCATTGCGTCCGTGACGAGCGCGAGACGGCCGGCCCCGACCGACCAGAGGAGCCTGACGATGGTGGGGTCCAGGTGGACGTTGTCGACGATCGTCTGCAGGACGACGTCGGGACGGGTCAGCGCGGCGCCGACAATCCCCGGATCGCGATGGAACAACGGCCGCATCGCGTTGAAGACGTGCGTGACCGTCCGCGCACCCCGGTCGAAGGCTGCGTTCGCCTCGGCCGCGGTCGCGTCGGAATGCCCGAGAGAGACGGCGATCCCGCGCGCCTGGAGAAGGCCGATCAGGTCGAGCGCGCCCGGCAGCTCGGGGGCAAGGGTCATCAGCCGAACCGGTCCCGCCTCCAGCAGGCGGTCGAGCAGCGCCGGATCCGGGTCGCGGCGGCCGCGGCGTCCATGGGTGCCGAGCCGCAGCGGCGAGAGGAAGGGGCCTTCGAGATGGACGCCGAGGATCCGCGCGCCTCGCGTATCCGGCACCGCACGGAGCGCGTCGACGAGGACGTCCTCCGTCGAGGTGATGAACGTCGGCAGGTAGGACGTCACGCCCGTCTCCAGGAGGGCGTCGCCGGCGGTCGCGTAGCCGTCCGCGTCGGCGCCGAGGAAGTCGACCCCGGCGAAGCCGTTCACCTGCAGGTCGACAAAGCCCGGCGCGGCGATCCCGCGTCCGCCGTTCCGCTCGAGGCCGACGGCGGAGACCCGGTCATCCTCGATCGCGACGTCGCCGGGCACGAGCGCGCCGTCGACGAGCGCCGCCTCGACGCCGAGTCTCACGGCGCCAGTGCCTTTCTCACATCGCCCGCAGCCTCCTCGAGCCGCACGCGTGCCGACGCGGCGTCGACTCCGCGCGCGAGCGCGACGATCGCCACCTTGGCGTCTCCGTCGGCCTCGTCGAGGGCGGCCTCGACGCGTTCCGGTGAGGCGCCGCTGGCCGAAGCGACGATGCTGCGGACACGCGCTCGCAGCTTGTCGTTCGTCGCGACGACGTCGACCATCAGGTTGCCGAAGGTCTTGCCGAGCCGGATCATCGCGATCGTGGAGATCATGTTGAGGACGAGCTTCTGGGCCGTGCCGGCCTTGAGCCGCGTCGAGCCGGCGATCACCTCGGGACCGACGAGGACGACGATCTCGTGGGTCGCCGCGGCGCCGAGCTCCGAGCCCTCGACCGAGACGATCGCGACGGTGGTCGCTCCGGCCTCTTGTGCCGCGTCGAGCGCGGCGACGACGTACGGCGTGCGACCGCTCGCGCTCAGTCCGACGACGGCGTCGGCCGCATCGACCCCGAGCGCGCGGATCGCTTTGATTCCTGCGTCACGGTCGTCCTCGGCCTCCTCCTGCGCGGTGGCGGCCGCGGCGGCTCCGCCTGCGATCAGGGCGACGACGCGCCCGGGCGGGACCGCGAACGTCGACTCGCATTCGGCGGCATCGACGACGGCGAGCCGTCCCGACGTCCCGGCACCGACGTAGACGAGCCGGCCTCCGGCCGCGAGCCGCTCGGCGACCCCGTCGATCGCAGACGCGATGGCGTCGCCCGCCCGAGCCACCGCGGTGGGCACGCCGGCGTCGGCCTCGTTCATCAGGGCGACGAGCTCGGCGGTGCTCTGGAGGTCGAGATCCGCTGCCGACGGGTCGCGGGCCTCGGTCTCGAGCTCGTCAAATGGCGTCTCGGCTGCCGTTCGCCCCGTCACGACGGCCAGTCTACGCCCCCGGCGGTTGAGTGGTCAAGACCAATATGGCATACTGCGCGCCGCGCTGGTCCTGAACTGTCCGGAGGACGACTATGCTGAGGCCCCGGTAAGGCATATGGCGACGATCGAGATCGACCACGTCACGAAGGTCTTCGGCAACGGCGTCGTCGCGGTGAACGACGTCAGCCTCTCCATCGCGGACGGCGAGTTCCTCGTGCTCGTCGGCCCATCCGGATGCGGGAAATCGACGCTGTTGCGGATGCTCGCAGGGCTCGAGGAGGTCACGGACGGGACGATCCTGATCGACGGCGCGGACGTCACCGACCTGGCACCGCGCCACCGCGACATCGCGATGGTCTTCCAGAGCTATGCGCTCTATCCGCACATGACCGTTCGCGAGAACCTCGGCTACGGGCTGAAGGTTCGACGTGCGCCGAAACAGGAGTCGCGCGAGCGCGTCGCCGAGGTCGCGCGGCTGCTGGGGCTGGAGGAGCTCCTCGACCGCAAGCCCGCGCAGCTCTCGGGCGGCCAGCGCCAGCGGGTCGCGATGGGGCGCGCGATCGTGCGAGAGCCGCGCGCGTTCCTGATGGACGAACCGCTCTCGAACCTCGACGCGAAGCTGCGCGTCGGGATGCGCGCCTCGCTCGCCCAGCTCCACGCGAAGCTCGGCGTCACGACCGTGTACGTCACGCACGACCAGACCGAGGCGATGACGCTCGGACAGCGCGTGGCCGTCCTGCGCGACGGCGCGGTCGTCCAGGTCGACCGGCCGCAGGAGCTCTATGCCTATCCGCGGGACGTCTTCGTCGCCGCCTTCATCGGCGCGCCGGCGATGAACCTCGTCGAGGCGACGATCGAGGGCGACGTCGCGCGGTTCGGCCAGTACGCGCTCACCCTCGATCCCACGCGCCGTCCCGAGCGCGACGGCCCGGTGATCCTCGGGATCCGGCCCGAGGCGTTCTCCGACGCCGAGGGCGAGCGCGCAGAGCTGCCGAGGATCGAGGTCTCGGTGGAGGTCGTCGAGGAGCTCGGCGCGGACACCCATGTGTGCTTCTGGGTCGACGCCAGCCGGCCGGAGGTGGAGTCCGGCGAGGACGACCCGGACGAGGCGGGGCTGGGGCGCGACCGGAGGACGCTCTTCACCGCCCGCGTCGACCCGCGCTCCGTGCCTGCCGTCGGCAGTCGGCGAGAGCTTGCCGTCGACACCGGGCGGTTCCACTTCTTCGATCCTGCGAGCGGCCTCGCCCTCTCGGCGCGTACCCCCGACGTCGAGGTGACGAGGGCTGCGGCGCTGACGGTCGAATAGGTGGTCTTGACCACAGCGGAGGCGACGGTAGGATGACTGCCTCGACGGGAACGGAGCAGACGATGGCGACTGTCGGCGGGACCAAGCAGGTCGTGACCAAGCAGAGCGAGGCCCGCAGCCGGGTCCTCGACCTGATCGAGCAGCTCGACGTGGGCGAGGCCATCCCCTCCGAGCGCCAGCTGACGCGGGAGCTCGGCGTGTCGCGGCTGACCGTCCGCGCGGCGCTCGACGACCTCGTCCGAGAGGGGCTTCTCGTCCGCCGGCACGGCTCGGGCACGTTCGTGAGCGAGCCGAAGATCGCCCAGGAGCTGACGATGACGTCGTTCACCGAGGACATGCGGCGGCGCGGCATGGTGCCTGCGAGTCGCACGCTCGGCCTGCGGGTCACGCCTGCGGGCGCGCATCTCGGGCGCCTCCTCCACGTCTCGCCCTCCGAGCCCGTGATGATCATCAGCCGGCTCCGCCTCGCCGACCGCGAGACCATGGCGATCGAGACCCTCCACGTGCGCGAGTCGCTCGTGCCCGGCCTCACGGCGCCCGACCTGGAGCGCAGCTCGTTCTACGAGATCCTCGAAGGGCGCTTCGAGATCACGATCGTCGGCGGACGGCAGACGATCGAGCCGACGGTGACCAACGAGGAGGAATCGGAGGCTCTCGGCGTCCCGCTGCACTCGCCGGCGTTCCAGTTCGAGCGTACGACGAACTCGGAGAGCGGCGAGATCGTCGAGTACGTGCGCTCGATCTACCGGGGCGACCGCTACAAGCTCGTCACCGACCTCCGCCGCTTCTGAGCGTTGGTCAATACCAATAACGGTCTCCGGAAGGTCTTGCGAACGTGATCCGGTCGTCCGCGAGGGCGCGCTTTCATGCTGGAAATCGTGCTGAAGAGTGAAACACGCTCGAATCCACTAGACGCAATTGGTCTTGACATCATCGGATGACTGTGCGACTGTTCCGAATCGTGGCAGAGTGGTATAAACCAGTAGGCGGCTCCGGCGTCTGTTCTCCGTTCGCCACACGGGAACCCCGAGCGACCCGCACCGCCTCCCGATGCGCTTGGGGGAATCGCCCATGATCAGTGCACGCATCATCGGCGCCGTCGTCCTCGTCGGCGTCGCCCTCGCCGTGGTGGCGTCTACCGCATCCGGCGGTACGTCGGCCGAC
>DASSVY010000354.1:0-4441 GCA_035705535.1 Gaiella sp.
GGAGCGGCTGCGAGACCGCGAGGTAGTTCCGGTTCTCGCCCGGCGGGCGGAAGTCGAACTTCAGCTGCCCCTCCTTCGCGAAGACCGCGCGCGGCACCGCCGACTCCGGTAGACGCTGGAGGCCCGAGTCCTGCCCCGGAAACGCGGGCGCGCCGACGTAGAACAGCTGGTCGCCCGTCGCGAGCTCGAGCGCCTGCGGCGCGAAGTCGGGCGCCGGGGTGCCCTCCTCGGCCGCGCGCAGCGCCGCGTCCCCGTAGAGCTGGGCGATGCCGCGCGCCTCGCGGCCGAGCTCCTCGTAGGAGCTGTCCCGCGAGTAGCCCTGGAACAGCCGCAGCGCGATCACCGAGGCAAGGACGCCGGCGATCACGATCCCGAGAAGGAACAGCGCCGGCAGCCGAAAACGCAGCGAGCCGGGCATCACCCCGAAGCGTACGTCGCGGAGCGGATCGCCGAGCCCTCTCGTCGGCGGTGCGGCGGTGAGACGCGCGACCCCGCGTGCGCTCCGGCGCATCGCCGTCGGCACTCAGGCGGCGGGCGCCGTGGTGCGCTCGGTCGCGACCTTGTAGCCGACGCCCCACACGGTGACGATCGGCGAGGCGTCGCCGAGCTTGCGTCGGATCTGCCGCACGTGGACGTCGACGGTGCGCGTGTCGCCGGCGAAGGTGTAGCCCCACACGCGCTCGAGCAGCTGGTCGCGCGTGAGCACGATCCCGCGGTGGTCGAGCAGCTCCCAGAGGAGGTCGAACTCCTTCGGCGCGAGCTGGATCTCCTCGTCGCCGACGAGCACCTCGCGTCGCCCGGAGTTGATCAGAAGGTCGCCGTGCCGGATCTCGTCGCCCTCGTCGATGCGGCGATCCGCGGTCGCCCGGCGCAGCACGCTCTTCACGCGGGCGACGAGCTCGCGCGGGTTGAACGGCTTGGTCAGGTAGTCGTCGGCGCCGACCTCGAGCCCGATGATCTTGTCCACGTCCTCGTCGCGCGCGGTCAGCATCAGGATCGGCACGTCGGAGCTCTTCCGGATCCGCCGGCAGATCTCGATCCCGTCCATGTCGGGCAGGTTCAGGTCGAGCACGATCAGCGACGGCATCTCGGCCGCGACGGCGTTCAGCGCGCCCGCGCCCGTGCCGACCGCCCGGACGCCGTAGCCGGCGTTCTTGAGGTACAGCGAGACGAACGACGCGATCGACTGCTCGTCCTCGACGACGAGCACCGACTGCGCCTGGCCGGTCACGACGATCCCTTCGGGGTCGACTGACTGCCGAAGGTGACCTTCTCGGAACCCGTGGGAACCGGGGCGGGCTCGACGTCACCGACCGCAAAGGTGCCGGTCGAGCCGTTCACGTCCGGGCTCCCGTCGAGCACGGCCGAGCCCTGGCCACGCGCGGAGATCGAGAAGCCCTCGCCGCGCACGACGATCCGGTAGCGGCCACCCGGGACGTAGAAGTTCACGTCCTTGCCGCGCATCCCGACGGTCTTGCCACGTGGGACGCCGTTCACCCGCGGGCTCCACTGGTCGAGCGGCGTGAGGTCGACGATCTGGATCTCACCGCGCTCGAGCCGGCCGATCACGATGCCGGTGCCACGGATCGTCACGGTGCCGCGCGCATCCTCGATCGAGAAGGTCTCGGCGATCGGTGCAGCGGCGCGGGCAGCGGGGACCGCGAAGGCGAGCACGGCGAGCAGTGCGAGCGCAAGGCGCATGGGTGACTGCAGTATCGGCACGACGCGTGGGTGCAGGATGAGACGTCCGTAAGGAAAGTGTAAGCCGCCCGGCGCGGGGGCCGCCGGTGCAAGATCCCCCGCACGTGGCTGACATCCTCGACTTCGGCACCGTCGTGCTGGTCGTCTCGGGCGGGCTCGTGCTCGCCATCGGCGTCCGCCTGCTCGCCGGCCGCCTCGGCATCCCGACGGCGGGCCTGCTGCTCGTCGCCGCGGCCGCGGCGTCCGACCTGATCGACCGGCTCTCGACGATTCTGAGCTTCGAAGACGTCCAGCGGATCGCGACGCTCGCGCTCGTCGTGATCCTCTTCGAGGGCGGCTCGAAGATCGGGCTGCGCCGGTTCCGCAACGCCGCCGCGCCGATCCTCGCGCTCGGCATCGTCGGCACCTTCGCGACGGCCGGCCTGCTGATGGTCGCCGCGCACGTGCTCCTCGACCTCTCGTGGACCGCGTCGAGCCTGATCGGCGCGGCACTTGCCCCGACCGATCCGGCGGTGACGTTCTCCGTGCTGGCCGGGAAGGAGGTCGAGGGACGATCGGGGACGATCCTCGAGGGCGAGTCCGGGTTCAACGACCCGGTCGGGATCGCGCTGATGATCGGGATGGTCGAGCTCGCCACGCACAGCGACGCGTCGGGCTGGTCCGTCGTCTGGGAGTTCCTGCGCGAGATGGGAGTCGGGCTCGCCGTGGGCGTCGCAGGGGCTGCCGCTATCGCGGCGGTGATTCGCTGGGCGCCGTTCCCCGATCGGATCCTCTACCCGGTCGCGATCATCCTCATGGTCGGCACGATCTACGGGGCCGCTACCGTCGCCCACGGCTCCGGGTTCCTCGCCGTGTTCGTCGCCGGGATCCTGGTGGGCGACATCCGCTTCGAGGCGAGGCGGGCAGTCCGTGCGTTCAACGCCGCGCTCGGGGAGCTGGGCGAGCTCGCGGCGTTCGTCGCGCTCGGCCTGACCGTCGACCTGGCCTTCATCGGCGACGAGGGGCTCTGGTGGCGCGGGCTCGTGATCGCCCTGCTGCTCGGGTTCGTCGTGCGTCCGCTCGCCGTCGGCCCGCTGGTGTCCGTCATCGACCTGACGTGGGGCGAGCGGGGGTTCATCGTGTGGAGCGGGTTGAAGGGTGCGGTGCCGATCCTGCTCGCCTCGCTGGCGGTGGTCGCCGGCACCGAGTACGCCGCGGAGACCTACGGGATCGTGTTCGTCGTCGTGCTCTTCTCGGTCGTCGTCCAGGGCTCCCTCGTGCCGACGGTGGCCCGCCGCCTCGGCGTCCCGCTCGAGGAGGGGGCGACCCCGCCTCCGCCGCCGCCGCCGACTCAGTAGACGTAGAAGCCGCGACCGGACTTCCGGCCGTAGAGCCCTGCGTTCCGCATCGCCACGAGCCTCGGCGGCGGCGCCATGCGCGGCTCGCGCAGCTTCTCGTACAGCGCCTCGGACGCGTGCACGTGGACGTCGATCCCGACGAGGTCGACGAGGGTGCAGGGGCCCATCGGCCAGCCGGCGCCGTTCGTCATCGCCGCGTCGAGCGCTTCGGGCGTCACGCGCGACTCGTCGAGCACCCGGACGCAGTCGTTGAGCAGCGGGATGAGCACGCGGTTGACGACGAACCCCGGTGTGTCGTGGCACGGGACCGCGACCTTGCCGAGACGCTCGACGACGGCGAGCGCCGTCTCGACCGCCTCGTCGGACGAGAGCTCCGCGCGGACGACCTCGACGAGCGGCATCAAGGGCGCCGGGTTGAAGAAGTGCATCCCCACCACACGCCCCGGCGACGACGTCGCCGCTGCGATCTCGGTGACGGACAGGGCCGACGTGTTCGTCGCGAGCACCGCGTCGGGACGGCAGATCGACTCGAGCTCCGCGAAGAGCGCCCGCTTCGGTCCGATGGCCTCCACGATCGCCTCGATCACGAGGTCGCACTCCTGGAGCGCAGCAAGCTCCGTCGTCGTCTGCAGGCGGGCCACGGCCGCGTCGCGCTGCTCCACGGTCCGCTGCCCCTTCTCGACCTTGCGCGTGAGGAAGTGCCCGATCCGTCCCGCGGCTTCCTCGCCGAGCTCGGCCGTGACCTCGCGCCCGACCACGTCGAAGCCGGCCTCGACCGCGACCTGCGCGATCCCGGCGCCCATCGCGCCGAGCCCGACGACCCCGATCCGCTGCACCTCCACGGCGCAGGAATCTATCGCGCTCGGGGCCGATCGACGCGCGTTGCCGTCGCCCGGCGAAGGCGTTACGGTCTTCCATCCCCCAGGGCAGGAGGAGGGCAGGCACATGACACATCCCGCGGGACCCGCGGATCAGCTCGAGACCGGGCTGACCCGAGAGGAGCTCCTGAAGTGGGCCGCGGCGGCGGGCATCGGGTTGTCCACGCTCGGGACGCTCGCCGGGCGGGCGCACGGCGCGTCGCTCGACACCGTCAAGGCGGCGTGGGTCTACATCGGGCCGCCGGGCGACGGCGGCTGGACGTTCCAGCACGAGCTCGGCCGGCAGGCGGCGATCAAGGCGCTCGGGTCCTCGCTCGACGCGACGAAGGTCGAGAGCGTCCCCGAGACACCGGCGGTCGCGACACGCGTGATCCGCCAGCTTGCGCAGCAGGGCAACGACATCATCTTCACGACCTCGTTCGGCTACATGGACCCGACGCTCGCGGTCGCGAAGCAGTTCCCCGACGTGAAGTTCGAGCACTGCTCGGGCTTCAAGAGCGCGGCGAACATGGGCAACTACTTCGG
>DASSVY010000355.1:0-2106 GCA_035705535.1 Gaiella sp.
TCCTTGCCCATGAAGCGCACCGACCCGCCCGTCGGGGTGATCAGTTGCAGCACGCAGTAACCCGTCGTCGACTTCCCGGAGCCGGACTCGCCGACGAGCCCGAGCGTCTCCCCCGGGCGGATCTCGAACGAGATGTCCTCGACCGCGTGGAGGTAGAGCTTCTTCTGCCCCCAGAAGCCGTCCCGGCCGACCGGGTAGTGCACGCGAAGCCCTTCGACCTTGACGAGCGGCTCAGCGGTGGAGCTCGGCACGGCGCTCTCCTGACCAGACGAACTCAGTGTTGTATGCACGCCAGCAGGCCACCTCCCTCCCGTTCTCGGCGTAGTCGAAAGGCGGTGGCTCCGCGCACCGGTCGAACGCGATCGGGCAGCGCGGCGCGAACGGGCACCCGGGCGGAGGCTCGATCATGTTGGGCGGCGACCCGTCGATCCCCACGAGACGGTGCTGGACGAGGTCGAGCCGCGGCGTCGAGCGCAGCAGACCGGCGGTGTACGGATGGCCCGGGCTCGCGAAGACGTCCGCCGCGCTGCCGCGCTCCATGATCTTCCCCCCGTACATGACGATGACCCGGTTGCAGACGCCCGCGACGACGCCGAGGTCGTGCGTGACGAGGAGCACGGCGAGACCCAGCTTCTGCTGGATCTCGGCGATCAGCTCGAGGATCTGCGCCTGGATCGTGACGTCGAGGGCCGTCGTCGGCTCGTCGGCGATCAGGAGCTCGGGCTCGCAAGCGAGCGCCATCGCGATCATTACGCGCTGTCGCTGCCCGCCGGAAAGCTCGTGCGGATACGCCTTCGCCCGGTCGCGGGGAGTCGGGATGCCGACGAGGTCGAGCAGCTCGACGACGCGCTCGTCGGCCTGCTTGTGGCTCATCCCGAGGTGGTGGCGGAGCACCTCGCCGATCTGGGAGCGGACGGTGAACAGCGGATTGAGCGACGTCATCGGATCCTGGAAGACGACTGCCAGCTCCTTCCCCCTGATCTGGCTGATCCGCTTCCGGCCGGCCTTGTCGATGAGGGACTGCCCCTTCCAGCGCACGTCGCCACCCGTGATCTTGCCGGGGAGCTCGATCAGGCCGAGGATCGCGAGCGAGGTCACGCTCTTGCCCGACCCGGACTCACCGACGAGCCCGACCGTCTCGCCGCGCGCGATGTCGAACGTCGTCCCGCGCACGGCCTGGACGACGCCCCGCCGGGTGATGAAGCACACCTCGAGGGCGTCGATCTCGAGCAGCGGCTCGGAGACGGAGCCGTTCGTGCTCATGTCGTCCCCGTCGTCTGCGTGGACGTCGACGACTGCGCGAAGCGCTTGTCGCGCTGCTGCGGGTCGGCCGCCACGCGGAGCCAGCTCGCGAAGAGGTTGACGGCGAGCACGAGCACCGAGATCGCGATCCCCGGCCAGGTCGCGACCCACCACGCCGTGAAGAGGTAGTCGCGGCCGGTCGCCACCATCAAGCCCCACGAGACCTCGGGAGGCTGAATCCCGAGTCCCAGGAACGACAGCGCCGCCTCGGCCAGGACGATCCTCGCGAACTCGAGGACCGCGAGCGTCAGGAGGGGCGACGTCAGGTTCGGCAGGATGTGTTTGAAGACCACGCGTTTCGACTTGCAGCCGACGATCTCGGCCGCTTCGACGTACGGCGTCTCCTTCGTCTGGAGGACGATCCCGCGCGTGATCCGCGCGTACACCATCCATCCGTTCAGCGCGAGCACGACGATCAGCGACGTGAGGCTCGGCGACACGACCGCGAGGATGATCAGCGCGAGCAGGAGGCCCGGGAAGGCGACCTGCACGTCGACGGCGCGCATGATGATCGAGTCCCAGACCCCACCGCGATAGCCGGCGTAGAGACCGACGACGACCCCGAACGTCCCCGCGATGAAGACGACCGCCCACCCGACGATCAGGGACGTACGGGCACCGTAGAGGAGCTGCGAGAGCTCGTCCTTCCCGAGGCCGTCGGTGCCGAGCGGGTAGTCCCAGCTCTGGAAGGGCGGCGTCAACCGGTTGAGCAGCGACTGCTCGTTCGGGTCGTGGGGCGCAAGCCACGGCGCGAAGATCGCGCAGAAGATGATGATGAGAATGACGCTGAGCCCGAAGAGGCCC
>DASSVY010000356.1:0-8780 GCA_035705535.1 Gaiella sp.
CGCCCGCGTCGGCGACGACCTCGGCGAGCTCAGGCTCGCGGCGGAGCGCGGTCACGTCGTTGATCATCACGGCTCCAAGGGCCACTGCCCTGCGGGCGACCTCTGCGCGCGACGTGTCGACGGAGAGCGGACGGCCAGGGAGCGCCTCGAGCACCGGCAGGACCCGGCCGAGCTCCTCATCCACCGAGACCGGATCGGCGTTCGGCCTGGTCGACTCGCCTCCGACGTCGACGAGGGCGGCGCCCGCGTCGAGCATCACCTGCGCCGCGGCGGCCGCCTCGACCGCGGTCCCGAACGAGCCCCCGTCGGAGAAGCTGTCGGGGGTCACGTTGACGATGCCCATCACGGACGGACGGGGCCAGCGCTCGAGGAACACGGAGCTCATCGCGCCGACCGTACCGCGCCGGTGCCGCACCCGCGGGAGAACGCTACGAGGCCGCGGGATCGGGCGGCGGCTGCATCGCCGCGCCAGGCAGCGGCCGGGGCGACGGGCGGAGGAGTGGCTTCTTCTCCGCATCGGGCTCCTCGGACGCCGGCGGGGTGGTCGGGGGCTCCTCCGCGAAGACCGACTCCTCGGATTCGCCCTGGAGCAGCCGCTCGAACTGGCTCTTGTCGATCGTCTCGCGCTCGATCAGGATCGCCGAGAGCTTGTGGAGCTCTGCCATGTGCTCGCGCAGGACCGTCGTCGCCTTGTCGTGCGACTCCTCGATCACGCGGCGGATCTCGTCGTCGATCTCCTTCGCGATCTCCTCCGAGTAGTCAGGCTCCGCGCCCATCTCGCGGCCGAGGAACGGCATGTCGTGGTTGCGGCCCAGCACGCGCGGGCCGAGCTTCTCGCTCATGCCGAAGCGCATGATCATCTGCTTCGCCGTCGACGTGATCCGCTCGATGTCGTTCGCTGCGCCCGTCGTGACCTCGTTGAAGACGAGCTCCTCGGCGGCGCGACCGCCGAGCGTCATCGCCATCTGGTCCATCAGCGTGCCCTTGGTCGTCAGGTAGCGGTCCTCGGCGGGCAGCGAGATCGTGTAGCCGAGCGCCTGACCGCGACTGACGATCGAGATCTTGTGTATCTCGTCCGTGCCCTCGAGGTAGTAGCCGACGAGCGCATGGCCCATCTCGTGGTACGCGGTGATCTTCCGCTCCTTCTCGGAGAAGAGCCGCGACTTCTTCTCGGGGCCGGCGATCACCCGCATGATCCCTTCCTCGAGCTCCGACTGGCCGATCGTCTTCGAGCCGCGGCGCGCCGCGAGCAGCGCGGCCTCGTTGATCACGTTCGCGAGGTCGGCGCCCGTGAAGCCCGGCGTTGCGGCTGCGAGCACGTCGAGATCGATCTCCCGTGCGAGCGGCTTGCCCTTCGCGTGGACGTCGAGGATCTGCTGCCGCCCCTTGCGGTCGGGGCGGTCGACGACGATCTGCCGGTCGAATCGCCCGGGACGCAGGAGCGCGGGGTCGAGGATGTCGGGCCGGTTCGTCGCCGCGATCAGGATGATGTTGTCCTTCAGCTCGAACCCGTCCATCTCGACGAGGAGCTGGTTGAGCGTCTGCTCGCGCTCGTCGTGACCGCCGCCGAGCCCTGCGCCGCGGTGGCGGCCGACAGCGTCGATCTCGTCGATGAAGATGATGCAGGGGCTCGCCTGCTTCGCCTGCTCGAACAGGTCGCGGACGCGCGAGGCGCCGACGCCGACGAACATCTCGACGAAGTCCGAGCCGGAGATCGAGAAGAACGGCACGCCGGCCTCGCCGGCCGTCGCGCGCGCGAGGAGGGTCTTACCCGTGCCGGGAGGCCCGTAGAGGAGGACGCCCTTCGGGATCCGCGCGCCGAGCGCCTGGAACTTCTTCGGGTTCTCGAGGAACTCCTTGATCTCCTGGAGCTCCTCGACGGCCTCGTCCGCGCCGGCCACGTCCTTGTACGTGACCTTCGGCGAGTCGGGCGACATGCGCTTCGCGCGGCTCTTCCCGAAGCTCATCACCTTCGAGCCGCCGCCCTGCATCTGGTTCATCAGGAAGATCCAGAACCCGATCAGGAGCAGGAACGGGAGGAAACCGGTCAGGAGCGCCCACCAGGCGCTCGTGCCGATGCCCTTCGAGTCGTACGTGACGTTGTTCGCCTGGAGGACCTGCTCGTAGTTGGCCTGCGACTCGGGCGACGGGTAGTTGACCTTCACCTTCGTGCCCGAGTCGAGGACGGCTTCGATCGACTGGCGATTCGGCGAGAACGTCACCTCGCTGACGTTCCCCTTCTTCGTCTCGTCGATCAGCTGGGAGTACGTCAGGTCCTTCCCGCCGTCGCGGCGCGGCATCAGGGTCTGGCTCGCGAGATACACGAGCAGCACGATCACGACCAGCGGGAACAGCGCGCTCCGGAAGAAACGATTCACGTGCTTCGGAGGGTAGCAAGGTGCCCCCCGTGCGCTAGTGCGGCGCGCCGGTTCGGTTGGCCAGAATTTCCCTGGTCAGAGCCCGTTCGGGACGAGATCGGGGTGCAAGACCCCTATATATGGGAGGTTGCGGTACCGCTCGGCGAAGTCGAGGCCGTACCCGATCACGAAGCGGTTCGGGATCTCGAATCCCACATAGCGCACGGGCACGTCCACCTCGCGGCGCTCGGGCTTTGTCAACAGCGTGCAGATCTCGAGCGTTCCGGGCTTGCGCGCAGTGAGCGTGCGCCGCAGGTACGAAAGGGTGAGCCCCGAGTCGATGATGTCCTCCACGACGAGCACGTCGCGTCCCGAGATGTTGATCTCGAGGTCCTTGAGGATCCGCACGACACCCGAGGAGTCGGTCGCCGCGCCGTAGCTGGAGATCGCCATGAAGTCCACCTCGCACGGCACCGTCAGCTCGCGCATCAGGTCGGAGATGAAGAAGATCGCGCCCTTGAGGACGCCGACGAGCAGGAGGTCCCGGCCCTCGTAGTCCGCGGAGATCTCGGCCCCGAGCTCGACGATGCGGCTCCGCAGCGTCTCCCCGTCGATCAGCACCTCGCCGACGTCGGCGTGAGCCGAGGTCATGCGTCCTCCCGCACGGCGCGCACCGCGCCCTCCCAGCCAGGCGCCTCGGCCAGGCCGACGACCGTCACGACGGCTCCGTCGACCGTTGCGACGAGCGGCCAGTCGTCACGTTCGTCGCGTGGCACCTTCGCGTCCACGAGCACGTCCTGCACCTTACGCGAGCGTCCAGCGAGACGATCGCCCGGCCGGCGCGAGCGGACGACGAGCCCGGGAAGGTCGCTCTCGAGGCGCCACGGGCCCCACTCGACTGTGCCCTCGAGGCGCAGCGTGTCGTACGACCGCACCGCGCGGATGCCGCCGCCGAGATCGGCGCGGCGCGTGCCCTCGAGGGAGGAGACGAGCTCGACGAGCGAGGCCTCGAGGCGCCGCGGCAGCCGCGGACGCTCCTCGCCGAGAGCGAGGAGGCTCTGTCGCGCGCGTGGGTCCAGCTCCTCGAGCAACGGCAGCAGCCGCTCGCGGATCAGGCCGCGCTTGGTCGACGCGTTCGTCGAGTCCGTCCGCCACGAGAGTCCGACCTCCAGGCAGTACGCCTCCGTCTCCTCGCGCCACACGGAGAGCAGCGGCCGCACGACGCCGTCGGAGCGGCGGACGCGGATCCCGCGCGTCGAGCCGCTCGAGACGAGGCGGTAGAGCACCGTCTCGACCTGATCCGACGCCGAGTGGCCCGTAGCGCGCAACCCGTGGCCGGCCGTGAGCGCGTAGCGCAGCTCGCGCAGCTCCGCCTCCGTCCCAGCCGGCTCGGCCCTGACGATCGCGGCTCCGAGCACCTCCGCGCAGTGCCGCGCGTCGGCTTCGGCCTCCCCGCCTCGGAGACCGTGATGGACGTGCACCGCCCGCACGGCGTAGCCGAGCGCACGGAGGACGTGCCACAGGCACGTGGAGTCCGCACCCCCGGAGACGAGGCACGTCACCTCGCCGCCCGGCTCGATGAGCCCATGGCGCCGGATCATCGACTCGACGCGTGCCGCGACTTCCACTCCGGGAAGTGTGCCTTTGCGTCAGCCGTGGGGCAGCGCGTCCGCGAAGCGCGGGGCGTCGGCCCAGGCGCGGAGCGCCTCCGCCGCGCGGGCGACCGCCTCAGACGACAGCTCATGGACGGTCGCATGAGCGACCGGCGTGACGCGGCTCGCCGGGAGTCTGCCCTCGGAGGCGTCCACCACGTAGCGGACGGCCAGGGCGTGCGACACGGCCAGGACGACGTCCTCGGGGCGTTCGCGCAGTGCATCGAGCCCCCCTGCGTACCGAGCCGCGGCCTGCGCGCGACTCTCGCCGCCGCCCGGGCAGGGCGTATCCGCCGGGTGGTTCCAGGCCCACGCGCGGTAGCGCTCGAGCGTGCCTCCCTCGAAGGCACCGAACCCGATCTCGTCGAGGAGCGGTTCGACCGCCCGCGGAATCTCTCGAAGGCCGAGCGCGAGGTCGAGCGTCTCCTGGGCCCGCGCCAGCCGTGTCGCCACGCCGAGGTCGATCTCGCGTCCGGCGAGCTCCTCGCGAAGCGCGATCGCCTGCTCGACCCCCTGCTGGCTCAGCCCTGCTCCGGGCGGGGTCGAGCTGACCGTGTCGTCGGCGTTCGCGCGGGCATGCGCGTGCCGTACGAGGAGGAGCGTCCTCAAAAGAGCACGCTGCGGTAGTCGAGGACGTGCTCCATGCCGACCGCCTCGTACAGGCGGATCGCAGGCGTGTTCTCCGCCCGCACGAAGAGACAGACCGCAGGCACCCGCTCGAGGAGGAGCCTGATCAGGTCGCTGAGCGCGCGCTCCGCGTTCCCGCGGCGGCGCGCGGGGGGATCGACCCAGACCTGCTGTAGCTGCACGGCCTCGGGCGTCCAGGCGGAAGCCTCGGCCTTGAAGAGGATCACGCCGTCCTCGATCCATGCCCACGAGCGCCCCTCCTCGATCTGGGCGCGCGTCCGCCAGCGAAACCCGTTGGGATCGCGCTGGAGCGGGTCGACCGACAGCTCCTCGAAGTGCGCCCGCGCGCAGCCCGGGACGAGCACGTCGAGATCGGAGCGGCGGGCCGGGCGCAGACCGGTGTTCCCCGGCTCGGGGGGGTCGCGGATCACGTAGACGGGCTGCCCGAGACGGTCCTCGCGCGCCTTCCCGAGCTTGCGGCGGCCGGCCTCCCACAGCGCGGTCACGGCCTCCTGCTCCCCGATCAGCATGCGGGGAGCGGCCCGGCGCGCGTCGTCGACGAACGACTCGCAGCCGAGCCCCGACGGCACGACGTTCGTGCCGAGGTGGCAGAGCGCGGCGAGCTCCCCGCCCTCGCGCTCGACGCCGACGAAGCGGCCCTGCCTGCGCCGCGCGACGTCCTCGAGGAACACCCGCTCGATCGGGCTCTCGGCGCAGAACGCGAGGATCTGATCGGTCGAGGGCTCGATCACGCGGGTCCGCATCGCGCGGACACCTTAAGCCCTTCGTCGCGCGCGGCCCGCTGCCGTCGCGCATGTGCGCACTAGAGTCCCGCCATGCCAATCCACGTACGTGCGAACCAGGGTGATTACGCCGAGGCCTGCCTCCTGCCCGGCGACCCGCTCCGGGCGAAGCACATCGCCGAGACCTTCCTGGAGGACGTCGTCCAGCGGAACTCCGAGCGGGGGATGTTGGGCTACACCGGGACGTTCGACGGCAAGCCGGTCTCCGTCCAGTCGACCGGGATGGGGTGCCCCTCCGCCGCCATCGTCATCGAGGAGCTCGTCCAGCTCGGCGTCAAGAAGCTGCTGCGTGTCGGCACGTGCGGCGGCCTGCAGCCGGACCTGAAGATGGGCGACCTGATCATCGCGCTGTCGGCGACGCCCGCCGACAGCACCGCGACCCACTACGTCGGTGGCGAGCCCCACGCGCCCACCGCGGACTTCGGGCTCGTCCACGAGGCGGTGCACCAGGCGAAGGAGCTCGGGAAGAAGGTGCGCGTCGGGGGCGTCGTGTCGAGCGACGTCTTCTACAACCCGGACGGCGGCCAGTACCAACGCTGGTCGGACCGCGGGATCCTCGCGGTCGAGATGGAGGCGGCCGTGCTGTTCACGCTCGGTGCGCTCCGGAAGACCCAGACGGGCTGCATGCTCCTCGTCTCGGATGTCGTGGTCGACGGCGAGTTCATCCGCATCACGGACGAGGAGATGCGGGCGGCGGTCGACCAGATGACCGAGCTCGCGCTCCACGTCGTGACGAGCTAGTAACAGCGCCGTGTCGCGTGTGTTCCTCGTCAACCCGGCGTCCGCGAACGGGTCGACCGGTCGCCGGTGGCCTGAGCTCGAGCGGCGCGCGGCGGCGCTGGGGCTCGTGGGCGAGACGCGGCTGAGCGAGCGGCCCGGCCACCTCGCCGAGCTCGCGGCGGGCGCGGTCGCCGGCGGGGCGACCGAGCTCGTAGTCGTCGGCGGCGACGGGACGGTGCACGAGGTGGTCGACGGACTCGGCCGCGCGGGGGTCGGAACCGACGTCGCGGTCGGCGTCGTGCCGCTCGGCACGGGAACGGACTTCGCGCGCAGCATGCGGATCCCGCGGAGTGTCGACAGCGCGCTCGAGGTCGTCCGGTCGGGGCGCATTCGCACGATCGATCTCGGCCGTGCCACGTACGCCACACCGGCGGGCGAGGCGCAGGGGTACTTCGCGAACTTCGCGGGCGCCGGGATCAGCGGCGGCATCGCCGCGCGCGCGAACCGCACGACGAAGGCGTTCGGCGGCCGGCTTTCGTTCCTCTGGGCGACGCTCGCGGTGTTCAGCCGCTGGCAGCCCACGGAGATGACGATCGAGATCGACGGCGAGCGCCGGGAGGCGCTCCTCCTGGAGGCGCTCGCGATGAACGGCGACTACACGGCCGGTGGGATGTGGGTGGCGCCGGAGGCGTCGCCCGACGACGACCGCTTCGACGTCGTGCTGATCGGCGCGTTCTCCAAGGCCGAGTTCGCGACGACGTTCCCCAAGATCTACCGCGGCACCCACGTCTCCCATGCGAAGGTGGAGATCGTCCGGGCGCGGGAGCTGCGGGTGGACGCGCCGAGCCCGCTGCCGATCGTGCTCGACGGCGAGCAGCCCGGGACGACTCCCGTGCGGTTCGAGCTCGTCCCCTCGGCGCTGCGCGTGCGGGTCCCCGCCGCGTAGGGCGCTACGCGCCGGCCTTGCGCGCGGGCGCCTTCTGCGGCGAGGCGGGCTTCTGCGCCCGTTTCAGCCCCGCGACGTCCTTCTCGAGCCTCGCGACGCGCTGCTCGAGCGCATCGATCCCGCGCACCTTGCGCGAGAGCTCGTCGACCCGGTTCTTGAGGTCGTTGAACGCGCGGAGCGCCCGGGTGCCGCCCGGCAGCTCGGCGATGCGCTGAACCGCCTGCTCGCCTTTGCCCGCGAGGCGCGCGATGACGTCGTCGTCGGTGGGATTCGTCGTCGCCATGGCGCATGTCATACCACGACTGGCGCGTCCGAGCCGGATCCCGAGGCAAGAATCCGTGCGACCTGCTCGAGCACGACCGCCACGGGCTCGCGGACGATCAGCGCGGCATCGCCGTCGTACGGCGTCTCGTCGAGGTTGACGATCGCAAGGGTGCCGCCCGCGCGCACCGTCTCGCGCGGAAGCGCGGCCGCGGGCCAGACCTCGAGGGAGGACCCGAGCACGACGAGCAGGCGTGTGCCGCGGCAGAGCGCCTCGGCACGCGCCATCGCGCGCTCGGGAAGCTGCTCGCCGAACATGACGACGCCGGGCTTGAGGATCGCGTCGCACGCCGCGCACGTCGGCGCAAGGTCCTCGCGGAGGTGCGTCAGGACCATGCCGAGCGTCGCGACGGCGCCGCAGGAGAGACAGTCGAAGCGTCGGATCGAGCCGTGGAGCTCGACGACCTCGCAGCTGCCCGCGCGCAGGTGCAGCGTGTCGATGTTCTGCGTCGCGACGGCCTGCACGCGCCCGTCCCGCTCGAGCTCGGCCAGCGCGAGATGCCCGGCGTTCGGCACGGCCGAGGCGAGCAGCTCGACGCGGGGTCCGTACCAACCCCATACACGCAGTGGGTCGGTGCGAAAGGCGTCGATCGAGGCGACCTCGTACGGATCGACCTGCTCCCAGAGCCCGCCCGAGGAGCGGAAGTCCGGAATGCCGCTCTCGGTGCTCATCCCCGCGCCGCTCAGGATCACGGCGGGGCCGTTCTCGAGGATCAGCGTGGCGAGCGCCTCGGCCGATGACACGCGCCGGATCGTACGTGGCGAGATATATCTCGCCGCACATGGACGGCTGGTTCCCGCACCTCGTACGCGTTCGGTTCGCCGAGACAGACGCCCAGGGCATCGCCCACCACGCCTCCTACCTCGTCTGGTTCGAGGAGGCGCGCGTCGCGCTGCTCGCCGCGGTGGCCGGAGGCTACCCCGCGATCCGCGCACGGGGAATCGAGGCGCTGACGACCGGCGTCGAGGTGACCTACGAGCGCGCCGCGGTCTTCGACGACGTGCTGACGGTGCACGTGCGTTGCTCGGAGGCGCGGGGCGCGCGGTTCCGCTACGAGTACGTCGTCGAGCGCGACGGCGAGAGGATCGCGACCGGGTCGACGAGGCACGCGACGGTGGATGCGACGACGCGTCGCCCCGTGCGTGTCCCGGACTGGCTGCTCGGTGACCTGCTCAGCCCGTCGACGCCGCAGTCGGGCTCGTAGACGTCGGCGGCTCGGTGCCGCCGGTTGCGTCCGCGCCGGCCGCGGCCCCGGGCTTCGGCTTGGTCGTGTCGGCGGTCGCCGGCTTCGCGGGCTTCTTCGGGCGCGGCTCCGTTCCGATGCGGACGACGGTCGGCTCTCCCACGTAGTAG
>DASSVY010000357.1:0-10483 GCA_035705535.1 Gaiella sp.
GCGGTCGAGGGTCTCCTGGCCCGTGTAGCCGGCCGTGCCGACGAGGCTGACGTAAGGCATTCGCATAGTATGCATGAAGCCTCGATTTACGCGGTTGCCCGGTCTTCCTCCGGCTCGACCGCGACGAGCACCGTGCGCGGCACGAGGCGACGGAAGCGGCCGAGCGACTCGTCCAGCCGCTCGAGGAGCGCGGCCGCCCGGGGAGATCCGGTCGTGCGCGCGTGGCGCTCGAGGAGGCCGACGAGGCGCTCGCGATCGCCCCGCTCGAGCGGCGCGAGCTCGACGAGCTCGAGGTTGACGAGCCGCTCGTCCGGGTCGAGCAGGAACGACTCGCCTCCGGTCATCCCGGCTCCGAGATTCCGACCGTGCGGCCCGAGCACGACGACGGTGCCGCGCGTCATGTACTCGCAGGCGTGGTCGCCGACGCCCTCGACGACCGCGGCCGCGCCGGAGTTGCGAACGGCGAACCGCTCGCCCGCAGAGCCGGCACAGAAGAGCTGGCCGCCTGTCGCCCCGTACAGCACGGTGTTCCCGACGAGGCACGGGTCGCCGGCGTCCTCGGTCGGCGGCGAGACGACGATCCGCCCCCCGGACATCGCCTTGCCGACGTAGTCGTTCGCCTCGCCGACCAGGCGAAGCTCGACACCGGCGGTGAGAAAGGCGCCGAAGCTCTGTCCCGCCGCGCCCTCGAAGCGGGCGCGAACTCGCCCTGCCGGCGTCCCCGAGCCGACCGAGCGGGCGATCGCGCCGCCGAGGCGTGCTCCGACCGCCCGGTCGCCGTTCCGGATCTCGAAGGCCGGCTCGACGAGTCGGGCGCCGCTGATCGCGGCCTTGCCCTGCGCGTGGAGGACCGCGCCGAGTCGGTCGCGCTCGTCCGGCACCGTGTCCCCCACGTAGCGGGTCGGGCCCGCACCGGCCCGCGCGAGCAGGCGCCTGAGGTCGAGCGAGTCGGCGGAGGGGTCGCCCGTCCGTCGCTGGCGGAGCAGGTCGGTGCGCCCGACGGCGTCGTCGAGGGTGCGTAGCCCCAGGCCCGCAAGCAGGCGGCGCACCTGGAGGGCGACGAAGCGGAGGTAGGCCTCGACCATCTCCGGGGTGCCCGCGAACTTCTCGCGCAGCTCGGGCCGCTGGCTCGCGATCCCCACCGGGCACGTGTCGAGATGGCAGGAGCGCACCATCAGGCAGCCCTCCGCGAGGAGGAGCGCCGTGCCGAAGGAGAACTCGTCGGCGCCCAGCAGCGCGGCGACCACGACGTCGCGTCCCGTCTTGAACCCGCCGTCGGCGCGCACCCGCACACGGCCCCGCAGCCCGTTGGCGACGAGGGCCTGCTGGGTCTCGGCGAGACCCAGCTCCCACGGCGCCCCGGCGTGCTTGATCGACGGGAGCGGGCTCGCGCCGGTGCCGCCGTCGGCGCCCGCGACGTGGACGATGTCCGCCCGCGCCTTGGCGACGCCGGCCGCGATGACGCCGACGCCCGCCGACGCGACGAGCTTCACGGAGACGTCAGCCTCGGGGTTGACCTCCTTCAGGTCGAAGACGAGCTGCGCGAGGTCCTCGATCGAGTAGACGTCGTGGTGCGGCGGCGGCGAGATGAGCGCGACGCCCGGCGAGGTGCCGCGGAGGCGGGCAATCTCGTCGGTCACCTTGTGCGCCGGGATCTGGCCGCCCTCTCCGGGCTTCGAGCCCTGGGCGACCTTGATCTGGAGCTCCTCCGCGGAGACCGCGTACTCGGCCGTGACACCGAACCGCCCGGACGCGACCTGCTTGATCCTCGAGTTCCGCTCGTCGCGGTAGCGAGCGGGATCCTCGCCTCCCTCGCCCGAGTTCGACCGGGCGCCGAGGCGGTTCAGCGCGATCGCGATCGTCTCGTGCGCCTCGGCCGAGAGCGCGCCGTGCGACATCGCGCCGCCGGAGAAGCGACGCACGATCGAGTCGACGGGCTCGACCTCGTCGAGTGGCACCGGCGCGCGCGCGGGGACGAGCTCGAGCAGGTCGCGCGGCTCGAGCGGCGGCCGCTCCTCGACGAGCCGCGCGAAGCGGTCGTACTCCTCGAGTCGGTCGCCCCGGACTGCGCGGATCAGGGCGTGCGCCGCCGTGACGCTCTCCTGGAGCCCCGCCACGACGTCGGGATCCGTCGCGTGGGGCTCGCCGCCCTTGCGGAACTTGTAGAAGCCCGGGTTCTCGAGCGCGGGCTTCTCGGCCTCGCTCGCAGCGAGGCGTCCGAGGGCGTCCGCCTCGAGCCGCTCGAGCCCGATGCCGCCGATTGCCGACGGCGTGCCGCCGAAGAACCGCTTGCACAGACGTCGGTCGAGCCCGATCGCCTCGAACAGCCGCGCGCCGCGATAGCTCGCCACGTCGGAGATGCCCGCCTTCGACATCACCTTGAGCACGCCGTACTCGAGGGCGAGGAGGAGGCGCGCCTGCGCCTCCTCCGGCGACGGCCGATCGCCTCCAACCTTGTCGGTCGCGGCCAGGCGCGCGACCGTCTCGAGCGCGAGCCTCGGGCAGATCACGTCCGCGCCGTACCCGAGGAGCGTCGCGACCATGTGCGTGTCGCGGGCCTCGTCGCTCGAAACGAGGAGAGAGCACGCCGTCCGCAACCCGCGCTCGACGAGCCGTCCGTGCGCCGCGGCAACGGCGAGCAGCGAGGGAACCACGGCGCGTGACCCGCCGGCGGCCCGGTCGGTGATGCAGACCGCGACGGCGCCGCCCGAGGCGAGGTCGGCGCATGCGTCGGCGACGCGCTCGACCGCCGCCGAGAGACCCTCGTCCGGGTCGAACGTCCCGTCGACCTCCGCCGCCTCGAGCGCCGTGAGCCCCTGCGGGGTGACGAGGAACGAGGGGAGTGCCACGACGCGCGTGAGGGGACCGTCGGCGTCCAGCGCCGCCCGCGGGCCGACGAGCGTCGCGACGGACATCACCGTGCGCTCGCGCTCGTGGTCGATCGCCGGGTTCGTAACCTGGGCGAACCGCTGCCGGAAGTAGGACGCGAGCGGCCGGGCGCGGCCGGCCAGCGGCGGGATCGGCGCGTCGTCGCCCATCGAGTAGACGGGGTCGCGCCCGGTCTGCGCGATCGGCCGCAGCATCACGCTCAGCTCCTCGCGGGTGTAGCCGTGCAGCGCGTGCCTGGCGGCGAGGTCGGCCTCCGACACGGCAACGGGCTCGCCTTGCTCGCCGAAGACGAGCGAGTCGGCGACCCAGCGAGCGTAGGGCCGCGCGCGCGCGAGCGAGCGCGTCAGCTCGCCGTCGAAGAGGACGCCGTGCTCCGGGTCGACGGAGAACAGCTGACCGGGTGCAAGGCGAGCACGCCGCACCGCCACGCCCTCGGGCAACGGCACCGCGCCCGCCTCGGAGGCGACCGTGACGAGCCCGTCGGCGCAGACGGCGATGCGCAGCGGCCGGAGCCCGTTGCGGTCGAGCTTCGCGCCGCACGTGGAGCCGTCCGTGAAGACGAGCCCGGCGGGCCCGTCCCACGGTTCGGAGAGCATCGCGTGGTAGCGGCGCATCGCGCGCTCGTTCTCGTCGACGCGCGGATCGTTCTGCCACGCGGGCGGGACGAGCCGCGAGAGGGCGTCGCGCACCTCGACGCCCGAGCGGACGAGCAGCTCGACGGCGTTGTCGAGGAGCGCCGAGTCGGAGCCCGAGACATCGAGCGCGGGCGCGAGAGCGGAGTCGAGGCCGACGGCGCGCTCCCGCGCCTCCGTCCACGCGACGTTGCCCTCGATCGTGTTGATCTCGCCGTTGTGGCAGAGCAGCCGGAACGGCTGCGCCCGTTCCCAGCTCGGCTCGGTGTTGGTGGAGAAGCGCTGGTGGAAGATCGCCCAGGCCGTCTCCCACGCCGGGTCGCGGAGGTCGGGGTAGAAGCTCGCGAGCTGCGTCGCGGCGCAGAGCCCCTTGTACGTGACCGAGCGGAACGAGAGTGACGCGACGTAGACGCCGTCGACGAGCTCCGCTCGACGGCGGGCGCGGTAGGCGCGGAGCTCGGCATCGCCCTCTTCGCGAGGTGCCAGGAGGAGCTGGACGATCCGCGGCATCGACGCGACCGCTGTCGAGCCGAGCGCGCCGACGTCGTGCGGCACCTCGCGCCAGCCGGCCGGCTCGAGCCCCTCGGCACGGCAGGCCTCCTCGACGACTCCTCGGAGCCAGGGCTCGCGGAGGAAGCACATCGCGACGCCGGCGCCCTCCGTCCCGGTGAGGGCGGGGTGGAGCGGGAGGAGGAGGCCCGCTCCGTCGCCCGTCACGCCGTCTGCCGCCCAGGCGCCCCTGTGCGCGACCGCGGCGAGCCCCGCCAGGGCCCGGTCGAGGAGCTCCCGCGACGCGCGCCCGCGCGCGTCCGCGACGAGGCCGATGCCGCAGGCATCGCGCTCTCGGGTCGGGTCGTAGAGCGGGTTGGGCACTCGGCGGGACCGCCTTTCGGTGTGGCTCGTGGACGGTAGAGGTACTTCCCGCCTGGTGTGGTGTGCGCTAGCGGGCGGAGGCGGGAGGAGGTCGCCGGCTAGCGCCGAGACGGCGCGGCGATCGCGAACGGGCGAATCCGCCCGCCAGGCTTGCCGGCGATCGCGCTCGCAAAGCTCTCCGCTACCAGCACCATCGATCATCGATGATAGAGAGTCCGGCGGCGGGCGGCAAATCGGGAGGTCCTGGACGGGACCTGGACTCTCGGCGGGACGCCTGGCCGGTTGGGTGTTGACAGGCCTCCCCCGTGACAGGCACTCTGCGATGGCGATGACGCTCTGCCACGCCGTATCCGTAGGTCTTCTCGTACCGCGCCCCGCGGTCTCGGCCGGCGTCGGCATCGAGCTCATCGCGATTCTCCCCGTCTAGGGGAGATCGACGCTCACGCGCCCCCGACGGCGCACACACCGACCGAGACCACACCAGAGGTGCGTCCCGTGGTCGCACCGAGCGAGAGCGAGAGGAGCTTCTCCCGATGACCTTCCACCCCCGACCTCCCCAACCGAGATGACGGCCCGCTCGAGGTACGTCGTCGCCTGCCTCGCCGGGCACGGGATCGGCCCCGAGGTGACCGCGGCCGCGAGCCGCGCGCTCGCCCGCCTCGGTCGCGAGCACGGCTTCGACCTCGAGGAGCTGCACCCGCCCTTCGACACCGAGGCCCTGACCCGCTCCGGCCACCTCCTCCCGGCGGTGACGCGCGAGGCGACGGCGAGCGCGGACGCGGTCCTCGTGACGGGAGACTCCGCTCCCGCGCTCGACGGCGTCAAGGCCGCACTCGACCTGCGTGCGCGCGTGACGCGCGTGCTCGACGACGCCGGCGAGGCGATCGCCTTCGCCCCGCTGGACGACGGCGCGGCCGACTGGACGCTCGACCGGGCGCTCGCCACGGCTCGGACCCGGTCCGGACGCCTCACGTCCGTGGGCGTCTCCGGCGGCTGGCCTGCCCGTGTCGAGCGTCATGCCGACCGCCACCCGGGTGTCGAGCTCGAGCACGTGCCGCTTCTCGAGGCACTGCGCCGGCTCGGCGCGGGCTCGGCCGGCGTGGTCGTGGCCGAGGGCGTGCTGGGCGACACCGTCGCCGCCGCGCCGGCGCTCGGCGGCCGCCGCAGGCTCGTCGCGACCGGCTGGCTCTCGCAGGAGGGACCCGGGCTCTTCGCCCCGGTCGGCACGACCACGAGCGACCACGCGGGCCAGGGCGCTGCGGACCCCAGCCCGATGCTGCTCGCAACCGCACTGATGCTGTCCGAGGGGCTCGGCCGAGCGTCCGCCGGTCAGGCCTTGGAGGAAAGCCTCGCAGCGGCCCTCCGAGGCCCCCGTCGGCCCGTCGAGGTGGCGGAGACCGGCGTCGCCGCGACGACGCGCGAGTTCGTCGACGCCGTGCTCGGACTCCTCCCGAGCGCACGGCGGGACACCGAGTTCGCGCTGGGAGTCGGGCCGTGAGGATGACGGGCGGAGACGCGATCCTTCGGGCGCTCGAGGCCGAGGGCGTCGATGTGATGTTCGGCATTCCCGGTGGGGCGATCATGCCGACGTACGACGCGATCGCCCGCGGGACCACGGTCCGGCACGTCCTCGCCCGTCACGAGCAGGGCGCGGGGCACATGGCGCAGGGCTACGCGCGGGCGTCCGGGAACGTCGGCGTCGCGATCGCGACCTCCGGCCCCGGCGCGACGAACCTCGTCACGCCGATCGCCGATGCCTGGATGGACTCGACCCCCCTCGTCTGCATCACCGGCCAGGTCCGCTCGACGCTGATCGGCACGGACGCGTTCCAGGAGTGCGACATCACCGGGATCACGATGCCGATCGTCAAGCACTCGTGGCTCGTCCAGGACGCGCGCGACATCCCGTCCGTGCTGCGCGCCGCGTTCCACGTGGCGCGGACCGGACGCTGCGGCCCCGTCCTCGTCGACGTCCCGCGCGACGTGCAGGAGGCGGTCGTCGACGTGACGTTCCCGGCCGAGGTCGACCTGCCCGGCTGGCGCCCGCCGACGAAGGTGCATCCGCTCCAGATCCGCGAGGCGGCCCGGGCCGTCGCGAGCGCGCGCAAGCCGATCCTCTACGTCGGCGGCGGCACGCTCAACGGAGACGCCTGCGCCGAGCTCCTCGAGCTCGCCGAGGCCGGGTCGCTGCCCGTCGTGACGACGCTGATGGGGAAAGGCGCCTTCCCCGAGGACCACGAGCTCCATTTCGGCTGGCCCGGGATGCACGGCCCGAAGTGGTCGAACCTCGCGATCAACTCCTGCGACGTCCTCGTCGCGATCGGCGCGCGCTTCGACGACCGGGTGACGGGCAAGCTCGCCGCCTTCGCACCCGGCGCGACCGTCGTCCATCTCGACATCGACGCGGCCGAGATCTCGAAGCTCCGCGACGCGGACATCCCCGTGGTCGGCGCGCTCGCGACCGCGGTCGGCGAGCTCGCGCGCGAGGTCGCACGGCATCGCGAGGAGGGCTCTCCGCCGCCGGATGCGTGGCTGGCCCAGATCCGCGAGTGGCGCGAGGAGTTCCCGCTCCGTTACGACACGGGCGGTGAGTGGCTCAAGCCACAGACGGTCGTCGAGACGCTCCAGCGCCTCACCGCCGACGACGACGTGATCGTCACGACAGGGGTCGGCCAGCACCAGATGTGGGCGATGCAGTACGTGACGACCGTCCGGCCACGGAACTTCATCACCTCCGGCGGGCTCGGGACGATGGGCTACGGCATCCCCGCGGCGATCGGCGCGAAGGCGGCTCGCCCGGAGGCGACCGTCGTCTGTATCGACGGCGACGGCTGCTTCCAGATGACCGCCCAGGAGCTCGCGACCGCCGCTGTCGAGGACCTGCCGATCGTGGTCGTCCTCGTGAACAACGGCTACCTCGGCATGGTCACCCAGTGGCAGGACATGTTCTACGAGGGCCGGCGCTCGCACGTCGACCTGACGGGAGGTATCCCCGACTACGCGAAGCTCGCCGAGGCCTTCGGCGGGGTCGGGCTGGTCGTCACGAGCGAGGCCGAGCTCGCGCCCGCGCTCGAGGAGGCATTCCGGCTCGGGAAGACGGTGGTGGTCGACTGCCGCGTCGACCCGGCGGAGCAGTGCTTCCCGATGATCCCGTCCGGTGCGGCCGCGCTCGACATGATCGAGTACGTCGACACGCTCGAGGTGAAGGAGGCGAAGGCGTCGTGAAGCACACCCTGAGCGTCACCGTCCAGGACCGGCCGGGCGCCCTCACGCGCATCACGACGATGTTCGCGCGCCGCGGCTTCAACATCGAGTCGCTCGCGGTCGGCCCCACCGAGCGCGCCGGCGTCAGCTGCATCACGCTCCGCGTCGACTGCGCCCAGCACTCCCTCGAGCAGATCGAAAAGCAGATCCACAAGCTCGTGGACGTGCTCCGCGTCACCGAGCTCGCGGCCGGCGAGGCCGTCGAGCGCGAGTTGATGCTCGTCAAGGTCGCCGTTCCTCCCGAGCGGCGCGCCGAGCTCGTCACGACCGCCGAGGCGCTCGGCGGCCGGCTGCTCGACGTCGGGACGGACGCCGTCGTGCTCGAGCTCGTCGCCACACCCGAGGAGATCGACTCCTTCCACGAGCTCTGCCGGCCGTATGGTGTGACCGACCTCGTCCGCACCGGCCGCGTCGGCGTGCCGCGGGCGGGCGGCCGCAGGCGCACGCCGAGGCGCCTCGCCGCGATCAACTGACCGGATTCCGACCGACCGAAAGGACTCCCGATGGCAACGATCCTCCGTGAGGGCGACCTCTCCCTCCTCGACGGCACGGTCGCCGTGGTCGGCTACGGCAGCCAGGGCCACGCGCACGCCCTGAACCTCCACGACTCCGGTGTCCAGGTCGTCGTGGGTCTGCGCGAGGGCTCCTCCTCGTGGAGCGACGCCGAGGAGGCCGGGCTCGAGGTCAAGACGATCCCCGAGGCAGTCCGCGGCGCGCAGCTCGTCTCGCTGCTGCTCCCGGACCAGTTCCAGCCGCAGGTCTACTCCGAGCTCGTCGAGCCGAACCTCGAGCCGAACGCGACCGTGCTCTTCGCCCACGGGTTCAACGTCCTCTACGGCCGGATCGCCCCGGCCGAGGGCCACGACGTCGTGATGGTCGCGCCGAAGGGCCCCGGGCACGTCGTCCGGCGCCTCTTCACGGAAGGGCTCGGGACGCCGGCGCTCATCGCCGTCGAGCAGGACACGTCCGGCCGCGCGCGCGACGTCGCGCTCGCGTACGCCGTAGGGATCGGCGCCGGCCGGGCGGGAATCCTCGAGACGACCTTCCGCGAGGAGACCGAGACCGACCTCTTCGGCGAGCAGGCCGTCCTCTGCGGCGGTGTCACCGAGCTGATCCAGGCCGGCTTCGAGACGCTGGTCGGCGCCGGCTACCAGCCGGAGGTCGCGTACTACGAGTGCCTCCACGAGCTGAAGCTGATCGTCGACCTGATCTGGGAGGGCGGCCTGCAGCACATGCGCTGGTCGATCTCGGACACGGCCGAGTTCGGCGACTACCTGAGCGGCCCGCGGGTGATCGACCAGCACGTCCGCGAGCAGATGCAGGCGATCCTCAACGAGATCCGCTCGGGCGCGTTCGCAAAGACGTGGATCGCGGACATGGACGAGGGCGAGACGGAGCTTCACCGCCGTCGCGCCGAGGCCGCGGGCAAGCAGATCGAGACGGTCGGGGAGGAGCTGCGCTCGCTCATGCGCCGCGAGGACGCGAGTGCCGTCCGTTGACGTTCCCGTAGCCCTCCTCGGCTACGGGACGGTCGGCGCCGCGGTCAACCGCCTGCTCGAGGAGCAGGGTGAGGAGATCGAGCGAGCGACCGGGCACCGCCTGCGCGTCGTCCGCGCGCTCGTCCGCGACGCGACGAAGGAGCGCGGGTTCGAGCCCGCCTCCGGGGTGCTGACGACCGACCCGGCAGACATCCTCGGGGACGAGTCGATCGCGATCGTCGCGGAGGTGATGGGCGGCGTCGAGCCGGCCGGCTCCCACGTGCTCGAGCTACTCGGCTCGGGCCGCTCGGTCGTCACCGCGAACAAGCAGCTCGTCGCCCGCCGCGGTGCGGAGTTGTTCGCGGCCGCCGCGACATCGGGCGCCCAGCTCCGCTTCGAGGCATCCGTGTGCGCCGCGATTCCCGTGATCAAGGTGCTGCGCGAGTCGCTCGTCTCGACGAACGTCCACCGCGTCGTCGGCATCGTCAACGGAACGACGAACTTCGTCCTCTCGGCGATGGGGGACGGCCGCAGCTATGCAGAGGCGCTCGAGGAGGCGCAGCAGCTCGGCTACGCGGAGGCCGATCCGTCCGACGACGTTGGCGGCGGCGACGCGGCCGCGAAGCTCGCGATCCTCTCGACGGTCGCGTTCGGCTCGCGCGTCCCGCTCGACTGGGTCGAGGTCGAGGGGATCGAGGGGCTGACGCAGGAGCACGTCCAGGCGGCGCGGGCGCTCGACATGAAGGTCAAGCTCCTCGCGCGGGCGACGCTCGCGGACGGGCTCGTCGATGCGCGTGTCGGCCCTGCGTTCGTCGACGTCCACCATCCGCTCGCTGCGGTCGAGGGCCCGTTCAACGCGGTGATGCTGCAGGGCGACGCGATCCGCGAGATCACGCTCGAGGGGCCCGGCGCGGGCGGGATCGAAACGGCGAGCGCGGTCGTCGCGGACCTCGTCTCGATCGTCGGGACGAGCGGCACGGGCTTCCTCCAGGACGACCCCGTGTGGCGGGAGCTCGAGCGGCTCCCGCCGGGCGATCTTGCCTCGCCCTGGTACCTGCGGCTCACGGTCGACGACCGCGCTGGCGTCCTCGAGCGCCTCGCGCACGAGCTCGCCGCGGAGGGCGTCTCGGTCGCGCGGCTCGTGCAGCAGCCCGTCGACGGGCACGCGACGCTCCACGTCGTCACGCACGAGGCGCCCGCCGGCCGCGTTGAGCGGGCCCTCGCCGCGATCCGATCGCTCCCCGAATCGCGGGGCGGCGCGGACGCGATCCCCGTCGTCTCGGAGCGCGGCGTGGAGGAGCTCGGTTGGGCGTGACCCGGTCCGGCGGCGCCGGAATGGTCTAGAAG
>DASSVY010000358.1:0-6190 GCA_035705535.1 Gaiella sp.
GTCCGTCGGATCCGTACAGGCCCGGTAGAGCGCGCGTCGCAGGGAACGAGCGCGCTCGAGCTGCCGGGCGGCACCTCGCGGATCGACGGATGCGTGCTCGAGCGCCTCGGCCGTCGAGCGCTCGTCGACGAGGCCCGTCTCCCGTGCCCAGACCGCGAGGTGGGAATAGGTCGCGAGGTAGTCGAACGCACCGTCCTCGTGCCAGCCCGCGAGCGTGTTGCAGAAGTCGAGCGCGCCCTGCGTCGCGATCGGGACGGGGAGGACGAGACCGTCCACGACCCGCCGGTACCGTGCCGACTGCTGCCGGTTGCTAACCATTTACAAGAGATTAATGGTTAGCAGGACGCGATGCGCCGATCGCGTGCCCGACGTCCGGCGGGCTGTGGCCGGACGTCGGGCAGATCCGTGTCGTTCTACGGGTACGTGTAGCCGCCGCCGGTGGTGTCTGTGCCACCGGTGGTGGTGCCTGTCGAGCTGTTGTCGTCCGTCTTGGCCTGGTGCTCGAGCTTGATGCCCGCGGGCGTGAGGACGTACCACTCGCCTCCGAAGAAGTCGAGGCCCTGGCCCTTGACCTGTCCGCTCTTCGTGTCCTTGAAGAAGCGGTAGAGCGGGTGCCCGCGGTACGTCACCTGCATCGTGCCGCCCTTGCGGTGCAGCACGCCGAGGAGCGCGGCCCGGGCGCCGGGTCCCGCCTTCGGCTTCCCGACCACGAGAACGGGCGGCCACGCCTTGGCGCACGCGCCGTAACAGGCGCTCGCGCCTTTGTGGTCGGCCTCGAACAGGTACAGCGAGCGGCCGCGGCTGTCGACCACGATCTTGCCGAGTGGGGTCTTCGCCACGCCGATGGTGGTCGCGCTCGCGGTGGAGCGCTGGTCGGCGGCGCCAGCCCGCGGAGACAGCGTCAGCCATGCCAGCAGGAACGCCAAGCCCAGGAGCCCAATCGCCACGGCGCCGAGCCGGCCTCCGCTGAGCGTCGTCGTATGTCCATCGTCTCTCATCGAGTCTCCTTCCTGTTGCCCATCCAGGAGGGAGTACGGATCGCGGAGGCCGCCGGATTTGGTCGTCTCGTCCGCACGGCGCACGTGGACCGTCGGCGCAGCACCGCGCCGCGTGGTCGAAGGAGATAGGAAAGCCCCGCATGTGCGGGGCTTTCCCGTAGCAGGCCTGTAAGCCGGATTCTGGCGTGGATGGCCATCCATCTAGGCCCCCGGTTCCCCGGAGGCTCGAGCGGCGTACCCGGTCCCTCGGCGGGCCGCGTCGACGGGACCTGCTTCGCCTTGCACCGGACGGGGTTTGGCAAGCCGCCGTGTCGCCACGGCGCTGGTGGGCTCTTACCCCACCGTTTCACCCTTACCGACGCGTGAGCGCCGGCGGTCTCCTCTCTGTTCCACTTTCCGTCGGCTTTCGCCGCCTGGGGTTTCCCCAGCGTCCTGCCCTGCGGTGTCCGGACTTTCCTCGGACGGTCGAGACCGCCCGCGGCCATCCGGCCTGCAGCATGAATTGTAAGCCGTCTACGAGGCTTCGACTGCGCGCGGCAGCACGACCTCGGGCACCTCCCGCCCGTCGGCGAGGAGCGCACGGCACTCCGGGCACGCGAGGACGCCGCGGAGCCGCATCACGAACTCGCCACAGGCGAGGCACTCGAGGCTCGCCCCGCGGGAGAGCGCCAGGAGCTCCTGGTCGAGCGTCCGGGCGAGCGGTGTCACCGCGGTCGTCATCAGAGGCTCCGGAACACCCCCACGACCTTGCCGAGGATCTTCACGTGGTCGGCGTAGATCGGCTCGAGCGCCGCGTTCTCGGGCTGCAGTCGCACGCGGCCGTCGGCCTCGCGGTAGAACGTCTTCACGGTCGCCTCGTCCGCCGACTCGTCCTCGCCGGCGAGCGCGACGACGACGTCGCCGTTTCGGGCCTCGTCCCGGCTCTGCACGACCAGCGTGTCTCCGTCGAGGATCCCTGCCTCGATCATCGAGTCGCCGTGCACGGTGAGAAGGAAGTCGGCGCCGCGGCCGAGGGTCTCCGGCACCGCGATCACGTCCTCGACGTTCTCCTCCGCGAGCAGCGGGCCGCCGGCGGCGACGCGCCCGAGCAGCGGCAGGCGCGGCACGGCCTCGGCGGTCGGCTCGACGACGCGGCGGTGCCCGGTGAGCTCGATCGCGCGGGGCTTCGTCGGGTCCCGGCGGATCAGCCCGACCCGCTCGAGGTTCGCGAGGTGCGCGTGGACGGTCGAGGGCGAGGCGAGCCCGACCTCCTCGCCGATCTCGCGCACGGTCGGCGGATAGCCGTGACCGTCGACGTACGTCACGAGGAACTGCCAGATCTCCTGTTGGCGTGCGGTCAATGTGGTCTCGGCGGACACGGGAAGCCCTCCTGGTCGGTCGACAGAACGTATGTTCGTCGCGAAGAGTACGGATCCTGCCGGACGACGTCAAACGTCCGCGGCCGCGTCGGATCATCGGCGTGGGCACCGTCGCGGCCGGCGGCCGGCTTTGCCGGCCGGGAGGCCACGCTCGGCGTCGTGGCGTCGCTTCGCCGGAGGAGGGGCTCGCGGGGGAACCAGGGGTTCCCCCGCGTTGCATGCGCTGGAGAGGACTTGAACCTCCACGCCCCAATAGGGCACAAGGCCCTCAACCTTGCGCGTCTACCAATTCCGCCACCAGCGCGTGGACTCGGGATGATAGCGATGGGCGCGCGGCCGACGGGCCTACGCGAGCAGGCGGTAGAGCACGACGGTGTTCACCCCGAACAGCACGCCGACCGCGACGGTGAGCCGCGTGAGGTTGCGCTCGACGATGTGCGTGCCGCCCTGCGACGTCGGCGTGAAGCCGATGCCGCCGAAGCCCGCGTCGCGACCCGAGTGCATCAGGATCAGCGTGATGAGCCCCGCGCCGAGGATCACCTGGAGGACTGCGAAGACCGAGACCACGGCCGAGCATGGTACCGGCCGTTACCGTTCGGTCATGACCGCCGGGGACGAGGCGCGCGCCAAGATCCAGCGGCTGCTCGTGACCGGAGACAACCGGCTCAAGCAGGGCGTCGCGCCCGAGAAGGTGCGCGAGAGCTACGAGCAGGCGCTTGCGGCCGCGCGCGACGCCGGGCTCGAGGACGCCGTGCGGCCGCTCGTCGAGGTCCGGCTCGCCGACCTCGACGCACGTACCGGCTGAAAACCGCCGACACGTTCGCAAGACTCCCCCTGTCGCGGACACCTCGGAAGGGAGCGCCAGCACATGGGGAAGATGCAGAAGTACCTCGCGGAGGCTCTGGGAACCTTCACGCTCGTCGGGATCGGGTCGTTCGCGATCGTCTCCGCGGGTGGAGCCGGGTCACCGGCGGGCGTCATCGAGATCGCCTTTGGCTTCGGCCTCGCGCTGCTCGTCGGCCTGTACGCGTTCGGCGAGATCTCGGGCGGTCACTACAACCCGGCCGTCTCCCTTGGCTTGTTTCTCGACCGGCGGCTCCCCGCGGACGACCTGATCGGCTACTGGGTCGCGCAGTTCCTCGGCGCGATCGCAGCGTCGCTCGTCGTGCTGATCGCGTACGACGACTCGACGGTGGCGGCGACAACCACGCAGTCGCCGGACAACTGGGCGGGGATCGTCGTCGAGACGATGATGACTGCGCTGTTCGTGGCGGTCATCCTCCAGTCGACGAAGAGCGAGCGGACTCGCGGCACGGCCCTCCTCGCGATTCCGCTCACGCTCCTCGCGATCCACGTCGCGATCATCCCGATCAGCGGCTCCTCCGTGAACCCGGCCCGTAGTTTCGGGCCCGCGCTCGTCGGCACCGAGTTCAACGATTACTGGATCTACCTGATCTTCCCGATGCTGGGGGCGTTCCTCGGCTGGATCGCGCACAGGATCGTGGTCGAGGGGGACACGAACCTCCGCGACGACCTCGAGGCGGCGCGCGCCGCGGCCTCACGCCGCGGGAATGAGCCGGAGACGGTCAGGCAGTCGCCGCCGGCCGAGCCGCCGAGCGAGACCTAGGACGCGGCGACGGCCCCCGCGGCGGCGGGGGCCACGCGCCGCAGCACATCTTCTACCCGCGCCACCTGTGTCATCACGTCGTGTCCCTGCGCGGCCTCTCGGGCTACGGCGTTCGGCCGTGGGAGGCGCGCAGCCGCTTCGAGTGCGTCGACGAGCGCGTCCTCGTCCTGCGGGTCGACGAGGACGCCGGCGCCGGGTACCACGAACTCGGGCGGGCCGCCGACGCGGGTCGCGACGACCGAGCGCCCGCAGGCCATCGCCTCGAGCGTGGAGAGTCCGAACGGCTCGACGAGGCTCGGCTGACAGACGACGTCGGCGGCGTCGAGCCAGTTCGCGACCTCGTCGTGCGAGACCGCGCCAACGAGCGTGATGCCCGGTCGGCCCGAGAGCGCGTCGCGGAGCGGGCCGTCGCCGACGAACGCGAGGCCGCCCTCGCAGTGGCGCTCGAACGCGCGGGCGAGGCGGAGGACGTTCTTGCGCTCGGTCAGGGCGCCGGCGCAGACGAACCCGCTGCCGTCCGGATGCCAGCCAACCTCCGTGCGTGCCGCATCCGCCGCTCTCGGCGCGAACCGCACGAGGTCGACGCCGCAGTCGATGACGTCCACGCGTCCGCGCGCCTCCGGGACGACTGCCTCCAGCCGCGTGCGGAGCCAGCCCGAGACCGCGACGACCCCGGCCGCCCGGCGAACCGTCAGCCGGGTCGCCGCGCGAACCAGGCTCGAGCGCTCGGCGTTCGCCACGTCCTGACCGTGCGCGGTGACCACAACCGGTGCGCGGCCGGCGAGCGTCGCGAGCAGTCCTGCCGGGACGAGGAAGTGCGCGTAGACGACGTCGGGCCGGAAACGCCGTGCAGCGGTTACGACGTCGTACGCGAGCGCAGCGTGGCGCATCCGTCCGCCGCGCCGGTCGACGACCGCGCGTGCCAGCTCGTGCCCACGCGCCGCGAGGCCTGCCTCGAGCTCGGCGACGAACGTCCCGAGGTCCGGGGCGTCCGGTCCGGGGTACATCTGCGAGACGAGAAGGATCCGCACCCGTCAGCGCGCGTCGTAGGTGCCCCACACCTCGCGCAGGGCGCCGCACAGCTCGCCGACGGTCGCCCGCACGGCGAGCGCGTCGCGCAGCGAGGGCAGGAGGTTCGCCGAGGACTCCGCGACCCGGCGTACCTCGGCGACGGTCGCCTCGACGCGAACCGCATCGCGGCTCGACCGGAGCGCAGCGGTCCGGTCTCGCTGGGCACGTTCGATTGCGGGGTCGAGGTGGTGGAGCTCGATGCGCTCGGGCTCTGCGACGGTGTAGCGGTTGACGCCGACGATCACACGCTCGCCGGTCTCGACCTCGCGCTGCCAGCGGAACGCGGACTCCTCGATCTGCTGCTGCACCCAGCCGGCCTCGATCGCCGCGACGGCGCCGCCGAGCTCGTCGATGCGGGCGATCAGCTCGGTCGCCGTGGCCTCGAGCTCGTCGGTGAGGGCCTCGACGTACCACGCCCCGCCGAGCGGGTCGGCGGTGCTCGTCGTGCCCGCTTCGTGCATGAGGATCTGCTGCGTCCGCAGGGCGAGCATCGCCGACCGCTCCGTCGGCAGCGCGAGCGCCTCGTCGAACGCGTTCGTGTGCACCGACTGCGCCCCGCCGAAGACCGCTGACAGCGCCTGCGTCGCAACCCGCACGAGGTTGTTCTCCGGCTGCTGCGCCGTGAGGGTCGAGCCTCCCGTCTGCGCGTGGAACCGCAGCGCCTGCGCCGCGGAAGTGGTCGCGCCGAACCGGTCGCGCATGATCGTCGCCCACATGCGCCGCGCGGCCCGGAACTTCGCGACCTCCTGGAGGACGTCGTTGTGCGCGTTGAAGAAGAAGGAGAGCCGTGCACCGAAGGCGTCGGGCGACAGTCCGGCGTCTATCGCGGCCTCGCAGTACGCGATTCCGTTGGCGAGCGTGAAGGCAAGCTCCTGCGCGGCGCTCGAGCCCGCCTCGCGGATGTGATAGCCCGAGATCGAGATCGTGTTCCAGCGCGGGATCCGCTCGGCGCAGTACGCGAACAGGTCGGTCGCGAGCCGCATCGACGGCTGCGGCGGGAAGATGTAGTTCCCCCGCGCGATGTACTCCTTGAGGATGTCGTTCTGCACCGTGCCGGTGATCTTCTCGGCGGGGACGCCCTGCTTCTCGGCGACGAGCTGGTAGAGCAGCAGCAGCATCGACGCGGTCGCGTTGAT
>DASSVY010000359.1:0-4340 GCA_035705535.1 Gaiella sp.
TCCAGCCACGTAGCGGCGCGGGCGCCGAGGTGGTCGAGGATCCCCGCGACCTCGTCGGGCGTCGCGTCTGCGAGCAGGCGGATGTACGTCTGCGCGAACTCGTCGCGGAAGTCGGCCACGAGGTCGCCGATCGCGCAGAGCAGGCCGGGAGCGGGCGGCACGATCAGCGGGAACGAGCCCATCAGCTCCGCGACCGCGTTCGCGTGCAGCGGGCCTGCACCCCCGTACGCGACGAGGGCGAACTCGCGCGGGTCGTGCCCGCGCTGCACCGAGACGAGCCGGAGCGCGCCGGCCATGTTCTCGTTGACGATCGCGAGCATCCCCTCGGCGGCCTCCTCGACCGACGAAAGGCCGACCGCTTCGGCGATCGACTGGACCGCCGCGCGAGCAGCCTCGACGTCGAGGCTCATCTCGCCGCCCAGGAGCCTCGGCGGCAGGTGCCCGAGCACGACGTTCGCGTCGGTCACGGTCGGCTGGGTGCCACCCTTCCCGTACGCCGCCGGGCCAGGGTCGGCGCCGGCCGACTCCGGGCCGACGCGGAGGGCCTTCGTCAGCTCCGGGACGTGGGCGATCGAGCCACCGCCTGCGCCGACCGTGTGCACGTCGACCGACGGCACGCGGATGCGGAAATGCGAGATCGCGGTCTCGCGGCCGATCGTGGGCTGGCCGTTCTGACAGAGGGAGACGTCCGTCGACGTCCCGCCCATGTCGAACGTGAGGATGTCGTCGAAGCCCGCCTTGCGCGCAACGTAGAGTGCGCCGGCGACGCCGCCCGACGGCCCCGAGAGCACGCCGTAGATCGGATTTCGCGCCGCCTCGCTCGTGGTCATCAGGCCGGCGTCCGAGCGGAGGATGTTGACCTCCGCCTGCGCACCGATCCCCTGGAGCTCGGTCTGGAGCCGGTCGACGTAATCGGCGACCTTTGGGCGCACGTAGGAGTTCATGCACGCGGTCAGCGCGCGCTCGTACTCGCGGAACTCGGGCAGGACGTGCGCGCTGAGCGTGACCGGGAACCCCGGATAGAGCCGCTCGATTACGGCCCCGATCTGCTCCTCGTGCGCGGGGTTCACGTACGAGTTGACGAGCGCGACGGTCAACGTCTCGACGCCGGACTCGACCAGGTCGCGCACGATGGTCTCGACCTGCTGCTCGTCGACCGCGGTGACCGTTCCGCCCTGGGCGTCCATTCGCCCGACCGCCTCGCGTGTGTCGGCGAGAGAGGCCGGAGGATCGGGCTTGATCATGATGATCCAGCCCGCAAGTGGCCCCGGGGTCTGCGAGCGGGCGAGGTGGAGGATCTGCCCGAAGCCCTGCGTCGTGATCAGACCGACGCGGGCGCCCTTCGATTCGAGCACCGCGTTCGTCGCGACGGTCGTCCCGTGGAGGATGTTGCGGAGATCCTCGACGCCGATCCCCGCCTCGTCGCAGATGCGACGAATGCCCGTGAGGACGCCCTCGGACGGATCGTGCGGTGTCGACGGCGTCTTCACGCGGAACTGGCCGCCGCCGTTGCCCTGCGAGACGAGGAAGAGGTCGGTGAACGTCCCACCAACGTCGACCCCAAGCCTGTACGCCATCGTTCCGTCCTTTCGTTTCTAGCTCGCCACGGGTGCGAACGTGCCGGCCTTGTAGACCTGACCTTCGAGCTCGCGCCCGAGCTGTGCCTCCAGCCATCGCGAGACCTCGATCAGCGCCTCGAGCTCGATCCCGGTCTCGACGCCCTGCCCGTGGAGCAGGTACACGAGATCCTCCGTTGCGATGTTGCCGGTCGCCCGCGGCGCGAACGGACAGCCGCCGATGCCCGCGATCGACGCGTCGAAGACGGTCGCTCGCGCCTCGAGCGCCGCGAAGGCATTGGCATAGCCGGTGTTGCGCGTGTTGTGGAAATGGACTCCGACACGCACGCCGAGCGGCAGCAGCCGCCCGACGAGGTCGCGCACCTGCTCCGGGACTCCGACTCCGACCGTGTCGGCAACGGCGACCTCGGCCGCCGACGCCCCGGCGAGACGCGACGCGAGCGACTCGACGTGGCCCGGGTCGACCGCGCCTGCGTACGGGCAACCGAACGCGACGCCGATCGTGACCGCGGCGCGGATCCCGTCGGAGGACGCGCGCGCGAGGATCCTCTCGGCCACCGTGACCCCGTCCTCGACGCTCATGCCGGCATTGCGCTGATTGAACTCGTCCGTCGCGGCGAACGCGAAATGCACCTCGTCGAGCCCGGTCTCGAGGAGCCGGTCGTAGCCGCGCTCGTTGAGCGCGAGACCCGCGTAGACCACACCCTCGCGGCGGTCGATCCCGGCCACGACGTCTGCGGCGCCCGCCATCTGCGGCACCTGCCGCTCGCTGACGAAGCTCGTGACCTCGATCCGCGGCACGCCGGCGGCGGCCAGCATGTTCACGAGCTCCGCTCGGGTGCTCGGAGCGAGCGTCACCGGCTGGTTCTGGAGGCCGTCGCGCGGGCCGACGTCGCAGACCGTGACCTTCATACGACTCCATCCTCACGCAACGCGCCGAGCTCGGCCGCCGAGAGGCCGAGCAGCCCGCAGTAGATCTCCTCGTTGTGGCTCCCCTCGGCCCAGGATCCCGACCAGCGCACCGCACCCGGCGTCTCGGAGAACTTCGGGACGATCCCCGGCCCGACGTACTCGCCGAACTCGGGGTCGACGTGCTCGAGAAGCATCTCGCGCGCCTCGAACTGCGGGTCCTCGAAGATGTCGGCGACGGTGTAGATCGGTCCGCACACGACGCCGGCCGCGTTGAGGATCCGGTCGATCTCGTGCGAATCGTGCTGCGCGGCCCACTCGGCGATGATCGCGTCGATCGCCCTTTCGTTGTCGCCGCGCGCGAGGTGGGTTGCAAAGCGGGGGTCGTTCGCCAGTTCGGGCTGCCCCATCGCCTCGCAGAGGCGCCCGAAGACAGCGTCCTGGTTCGCAGCGATGACGACCCATTTGTCGTCGCGCGATTTGAAGATGTTCGACGGAGCGATGCCTTTCAGCGACGTCCCGGACGGCTGGCGCACGATGCCGAGCCGGTCGTACTCGGGGACCGCGCTCTCGAGCAGGGCAAACGACGCCTCCATCAACGAGACGTCGACCACCTGCCCGCGGCCGTCGCCGCGCAGCGCGTCACGGTGGTAGAGCGCTGCCAGGATTCCCTGGACGGCGAACATCGCCGCGAGCGAATCGCCCAGCGAGATCCCGGTTCGCGGCGGCGCCTCGCCCGCGAACCCGTTGATGTACCTGAGACCCCCCATCGCCTCGGCGACCGACGCGAATCCCGCCCGCTGTGCGTAGGGCCCCGTCTGGCCGTACCCGGAGATACGCGCGAGCACGATGCCCGGGTTCGCCGCAGAGAGTTGCTCGTAGCCGAGGTTCCAGCGCTCGAGCGTGCCCGGACGGAAGTTCTCCGTCACGACGTCCGACACCCGAACGAGCTCGAGCAGGAGCTCCTGGCCGCGGGACTCGCGGAGGTTGAGGGTGATGCACTTCTTGTTCCGCGACTGCACCGGCCACCACAGCGACCGGCCCTCGTACCGGGCCTGACCCCAGTCGCGCAGCGGGTCCGGTTGACCGGGCGCCTCGATCTTCACGACCTCGGCTCCCATGTCCCCGAGGAGTCGCCCGGCGAACGGCCCGGCGAGCAGCATCCCGAGCTCGATCACCCGCATGCCCGAGAGCGGGCCGGGCGCGCTCGCGTTCTCCGTCATCGGGGCGCTCGCCGGCATCGCGCTACCACGCCGTCCAGCCGCCGTCGACGTCGAGGACGTGCCCAGTGACCAGCGCCGCCTGATCGGAGGCCAGGTAGACGACGGCTCCGACCACGTCGGAGGGCGTGCCGATGCGGCCGATCGGCAGGCGCCGCAGGACCTCCGCGCGGAACGCCTCGTCCTCGAGCATCGGACGGGTGAGGGGGGTCTCGACGAAGGTCGGCGCGACCGCGTTGACCATGATTCCCGTTGGCGCCCACTCGACCGCGAGCGCCCTGACCAGGCCATTGACCGCGTGCTTGCTCGCGCAGTACGCGGCCCGACCGGGAAACCCGACCTCGCCCATCTGCGACGAAATCGCGACGATCCGCCCGCCACGCCCCCGCCCTTGGACTGCGGCCGCGAATGCACGGCAGGTGAGGTACGTGCCCCGGAGGTTCGTCTCGACGACGAGGTCGAAGTCGTCGATCGGCTGCTCGAGCGTCGGCCCCGGACGGTTCAGCCCTGCCGCGGTGACGCAGATGGCGAGGCCCTCGTCCGTCGCGGCGGTCGCGACGAGGCGCTCGACGTCGTCGGCGGACCGCACGTCCCCGACACAAATCTCGGCCCGCACGCCGCGGTCGCGCACCAC
>DASSVY010000360.1:0-4122 GCA_035705535.1 Gaiella sp.
ATCGGGACGATCTCGAGCCCGGAGCGACTTGGGAGCGCTGCGACCTTGCCGACAAGCGCGACGTCGACTCCCTCTTCGCGACCGCGAAGCCCGATGTCGTCTTCCACATCGCAGGTCTCGCGAGCGGGATCCGCGAGCCGAGCAACGTCGAGCCCACCCTCGCGGGGAACCTCGTCGCGAGCGTGAACGTCCTGCTCGCCGCTTTGGCCGCGGGCACCCGGCGCGTCGTCCTCACCGGCTCGTACGAGGAGCCGGAGATCGGGGCCGCGCCTCGCTCCCCCTACGCCGCGTCGAAGGCGGCTGCGACCGCGTACGCGCGGATGTTCTCGCTCCTGTACGGGCTCTCGACCGTCGTGCTGCGGCCGGCGATGGTGTACGGACCGGGCCAGAGGGACGCATCCAAGCTGATCCCGTACGTGACCCGCTGCTTCCTGAACGGAGAGGCGCCCCAGCTCTCGAGCGGCGTCCGGACGGTCGACTGGGTCTACATCGACGACGTGACGGATGCGTACCTCGCCGCGGCGGTCACTCCCGGGATCGACAGCGAGGTGATCGACGTCGGCTCGGGGCAGCTGCACTCGATCAGGGAGGTCGTCGAGACCCTCGCCGCCAAGACAGGGGCCTCGACGCCGGCGCGGTTCGGCGAGCTGGCGGACCGGCCGGCGGAGCTCGCCGGCGCAGCCGACACTTCCAGGGCTCTGGAGCTCCTGGGCTGGCAGGCGCGCACGTCGCTCGACGAAGGCCTGTCGCGGACCGTCGAGGCCGTTCGCGCGCTGATCGGCCCCTGAGCGAGGTCAGCCGCGCTCGGGCTCGAAGTCGAGCCAACCTCGGTCGCGCTCGCCGATGACCCGCTCCGCCGCCGGCCAGTCGATCCCGAATGCGGCGTCGTCCCACCGGACGCCGGCGGCCGACTCGGGGGCGTACGGCGTCGAGATCATGTAGGTGACGTCGCTTTCGTCCTCCAGTGTCTGGAAGCCGTGCGCGCAGCCTTCGGGGACGTAGAGGGCGCGACCGCTCTCCGGGTCGAGCCGGAACCCGACCCAGGCGCAGTAGGTCGGCGAGTCGGGACGGAGGTCGACCGCCACGTCGAAGATCGCCCCGCGGGTACACCGCACCAGCTTCGCCTCCTCGTGGGGCGCTCGCTGGAAGTGGAGGCCGCGCAACGTTCCGGCGCTGGGGTTCCGCGAGAGGCTGCACTGGGCGAGCTCGCTCGCGAGACCTGCCTCCGCCATCTCGTCGCGAGACCACGTCCTGGCGAACGATCCTCGCTCGTCCACGTGCTCCTCCAGCTCGACCACGACGACGCCTGCGATCGCGGTCTCGACGAAGCGCACCTCAGTCGACCCAGCGAAGCTCGTCGTCGAGGAGGCGCTCGTCGAGGAGGTAACGGAGCTGCTTCAGCCTGGTATAAGAGCGTCCCTCGAAGCCCTCCGCCGTGAGGCCGACTGCGCGATATGCGTCGATGAGCTCCTCGGCGCCCCGCCGCGCGTCCCAGTCGAGCGCGAGGTCGGGGAACGCCTGTCCGAGCGCCGAGAAGTCGACCCGGTAGGAACGCGGGTCGGGGGACGCGTCCCCCGCGAACTCGACGTCGCAACCCGTTACCTCGGCGAGGAGCTCCGCGAGGTCGCGGACGAGGTAGTTCTGCGCGTCCGAACCGACGTTGAAGGCCTTCCCTCCGACCAGCTCGCTCGGCGCGTCGACCATGCGAGCCGCAACCTTGGCGAGGTCTCGCACATGGAGGAGCGGGCGCCACGACATGCCGTCGCTCAAGAGCCGGATCCGGCCGGTCACATGGCTCCAGCCGGCGAGGTTGTTGAGCACGATGTCGAGGCGCAGCCGCGGCGACACGCCGTAGACGGTGGCGTTCCGCATCGAGACCGCCGTGAATCCGTCGCCGTCGAGCTCGCGCAGGGCTTCCTCGGAGCGAACCTTCGACTCGGCGTAGGCCGTGAGCGGGCTCAGCGGCGCGTCCTCGGCAAGCAGCGCGTCGGCGTCGGAGGCGCCGTACATCGAGCAGGAGGAGGCGAACACGAAGCGCGGTACGCCGGCGCTCTTCGCTGCTTTCGCGACGCGCACGGTCCCCTCGTGGTTGATCTCGTGCGTCAGCTCCGGGCTGAGGTCGCCGAGCGGGTCGTTCGACAGGGCCGCGAGATGCACGACCGCCTCGAAGCCTTCGAGGTGCGCCGGCTCGACGTCGCGCACGTCGACGCTCAGCCGCGGGCGCTCCGCGTCGTACGCACCGAAGTCGCACCCGTCGTAATAGCCCGTGTCGAGCCCGACGACCTCGTGCCCGAGCTCGGCGAAGACCGGGCAGAGCACCGAGCCGACGTAACCCGCGCTGCCTGTGACGAGAACCCTCACGCCACGCCTCCGGGGACGAGCGTCAGCTTGCGGGCGACGAACGCCTCGGCGTAGCCGCTCGGGGCTCTGCACTCCATGCCTCTGATTCTCATCAGACCGCGAAACACCTCGACGTCGTACCAGTCCTTGCCCCGCTGCGTCTCGAAATGCGCGCCGAGCAGGTCGAGCTTCTGCTGCACCACTGCCTCCTCGAGGGCGACATAGACGTTCGGCCTACCGGTGTCCCCGTCCCACTTCGGGATCTCGTACTCGAGTACGACGTGATCCCTGAAGGTGTTCCACGTCAGCTCGCAGACGAGGCGGTGGTCCTGGTGCAGGTCGTCGCGCGTGTGCGTGAGCACGAGGTCCGGTCGAACGCGGGCCTTGAGCTCCTCGAACGCGTCCTTCACATCGGAAGCCGTGTGAGGGAGGTATCCGTCGCGGAAGCCGAGCACGTCGACCGAGCTCTCGGCCGCGTCCCCGAGGAGCAGCTCCGCGCTCCGGCGTGCCTCGTCCGCCCGATCGCCCGACGCGGCGAGGACGACCCACTGCACGGCGAGGCCTGGGTTCGCCCTGACGAGCGAGAGGATGGTGCCGCCGCAGCCGATCTCGAGGTCGTCCGAGTGGGCGCCGATCGCGAGCACGCGACGGATGGGCTGGCCGCCCGCGAAGCCGAGGGAGAGCATCACCCGACGGGCGATTCGGCCGGGTCGAGGCCGACGCGGAGCCATGGGGCGCGACCCGAGTCGAAGAGCCCCTCGAGCCACTGCCGGTCCTTGATCGTGTCCATCGGCCCGAAGAAGCCGTCGTACGGGAACGCAATCACCTCGCCGCGGGGGATCAGCTTCGCGAACGTCTCCTCGACGAGCTCGTCGCCGGGCTCGATCCAGTCGAAGATCTCGCGCTTCATCACGAAGAAGCCGCCGTTGATCCGCACGCCCGCCGTGTCCATCGCGCGCACGTCGCGCACGGTGCCATCTGGGTCGGCCTGGACGATGTGTGCGTGGAAGTGCGGGCGCACGAGAGCGAACATGATCATCTTCCCGGCCGACTCGAACGTGCGGACGAGCGACGGGAGGTCGACGTCGGTCAGCCCGTCGCCGTAGGTCGCCATGAACGTCTCGTCTCCACCGAGATACGGCTCGACGAGCTTGAGCCGCTCGCCGATCGTCGAGCGTGTCCCGGTGTCCGCGAACGTAATCCGCCAGGGCCCGCCGTCCCGGTTCAAGATCTCGACCTCCGGCTCGGTTCCATAGCCGTCCAGCACGAAATCGTTGAACAATGCCTCGTTGTGACTGAGGAAATAGTCCTTGATCACGTCGCCCTTGTAGCCCAGGCACAGCACGAACTCGGTGTGCCCAAAGGCGGCGTAGTACCGCATGATGTGCCACAGGATCGGGCGGTTGCCGATCCGGATCATCGGCTTGGGGATGCGCTGCGTCTCCTCCCCCATGCGCACGCCGAGACCGCCGCAGAAGATCACGACCTTCATCGCGCCGCCGCTCGTTCCACCCTGTTCATCCCCTCTCTTCTGCCTCCCCCACGAAGTAAGGCCGACAGCGTCGAGAGCGTCAAGCCCCGTCCTGCTGGTCGAGGTAGTGCGCGGCCGGGACCGGGACGACCAGACGGGCTCCCCATTCCGCCGTGTACGCGAGCTGCTCGGAGATCTCGCGCGCGAGGTTCCAGGGCAGAATCACGATCACGTCTGGCCGTGTCTCCGCGATCTTCTCCGGCGGATGGATCGGGATGTGCGTTCCCGGCGTGTGCTTGCCCTGCTTGTAC
>DASSVY010000361.1:0-2501 GCA_035705535.1 Gaiella sp.
GACCGTGATCTGCACGTGGTCGATCAGCTGGCGGTTCCAGAGCGGCTCGAAGATCCCGTTCGCAAACCGGAGCGCCATGAGGTTCTGGACGGTCTCCTTGCCGAGGTAGTGGTCGATGCGAAAGACCTCGTCCTCCGTGAACCACCGCCTGATCGAGTCCGTCAGCTCGAGCGCGGACGCGAGGTCGTGACCGAACGGCTTCTCGACGATCACGCGCCCCCAACCCTCCCGCTCGCGCCGCTCCCCGACCTCGCGGATCACGACCGGGAACGCCTGCGGCGGGACGGCCAGGTAGTGCAGCCGGTTCCCGCTCGTGCCCCGCGTGCGGTCGAGCTCCTCGAGCGCGTCGCCGACCAGGTCCTCGCCCGAGTCGTCGGAGAAGTCGGTCGCCACGTAGCGGACGCCAGCCGCGAGGGCCTCGAACACGTCGGTGCGGAACGGGTCGCGCGAGAACTCCTTGACGGCCTTGCGCATGGTCGAGACGAACTGCCTGCTCGTCTCCTCCGTGCGGGCGACGCCGACCACCGCGAACCGCTCGGGGAGGAGCCGGCGGTACGCCAGCGAGTACAGCGCCGGAAAGAGCTTCCGCTTCGTCAGGTCGCCGGATGCGCCGAAGACGACGATCGCGCAGGGGTCCGGCGTGCGCCGGACGCCGAGGCCGACTTCGAGCGGGTTCGCCATCCGCGTCGGCCTACCGGGCGACGACCGCGTCGACCTTGTCCTCGATGCCGCCGAGAAGGTCGCTGAACGAGTCGATGAACTTCTCGACGCCCTCCGCCTCGAGCGTGTCGACCACGTCGCCGTAGTCGACGCCGACGGCAGCGAGCTCGTCGAGGAGCGAATGCGCCTCGGCAAGTCCGGTCTCGAGCGTCTCGCGCGTCTCGCCGTGATCCTGGAAGGCCCGGATCGTCTCGAGCGGCATCGTGTTGACGACGTCTCGCCCGATCAGCTCCTCGACGTAGAGGACATCGCGATACGCGGGATTCTTCGTCGAGGTCGAGGCCCAGAGGCACCGCTGCGAGCGCGCGCCCTTCGACAGCAGGAAGTTCCAGCGGTCGCCCGCGAAGACCTCCTTCCAGTGCGCATAGGCGAGCTTTGCGTTCGCGACCGCGAGCTTGCCCTGTAGATCGGTGCGACCTGCCTCCTCGAGCCGTCGGTCGGCTTCCGTGTCGACGCGGGAGACGAAGAAGCTCGCGACCGAGTTCACGGTCGCGGGGTCGCCGCCTCCGGCGACGAGGCGCTCGAGGCCGCGCACGTACGCCTCCGCGACGGCGGCATAGCGCTCCAGCGAGAAGATCAGGGTGACGTTGATCGAGCGACCCGCGGCGATCGAGTCCTCGATCGCGCCGAGGCCCGGCTCGGTGCCGGGGATCTTCACGTAGAGGTTCGGGCGGTCGACCTCCTTGTGGAAGCGGGTCGCCTGCTCGAACTGCGCCTCGCGGTCGTACGCGATGCGGGGGTCGACCTCCATCGAGACGTACCCGTCGATCCCGGCCGTACGGTCCCACACCGGTCGCATCAGGTCACAGGCGTCGCGGATGTCCTCGAGCGCGAGCGTGAAGAACAGCTCGACCGGCTCGTGGATCTCCTTCTTCGCCTCGCGGAGCTGGTCGTCGTACCAGTCGCCCTCTGCGAGGGCTTTCTGGAAGATCGTCGGGTTCGAGGTGACCCCGACGACCGCGTCGTCGGCCATCAGGCGGGCGAGCTCCCCGGTCTCGAGCATCTCGCGGGAGAGCGAGTCGATCCAGGTGCTCACGCCGTGTGCGCCGAGCTCGTGCAGCCTCGATGTGGCCATGGTCCGACCTCCGTCCTTCGCGTCAGCCGTCGACGAGCCGTTCGAGCTCCTCGACCATCTCCAACCGTGCCAGATAGCGCCCCTCGCCGACGAACGTCGCCGCGAGGAATCGCTGGACGAGCTCCGTGGCGAGCGACGGCCCCACGATCTCCGACCCGAGGCAGAGCACGTTCATGTTGTCGTGCTCGACCGCCTGGTGCGCGGAGTACGAGTCGTGGCACATCGCAGCTCGGATCCCGCGGATCTTGCAGGCTGCGATCGAGACCCCCGCGCCCGAGCCGCAGACGAGGACGCCCCGCTCCGCCTCGCCGCGGAGGATCGCCTGGCCGACCGCCTTCGCGGTATCGGGATAGTCGACGCGCACCGCGTCCGTGTCGACGCCGAGATCGAGCGATTGGTGCCCTGCCCCTCTGACGGCCGCGAACACGACCTCCCGAAGCCGGACTCCACGATGGTCGAATCCGAGCGCGACCTTCACGTCACAGGAGGCTCTTCACTGCGTCGGCCACCGCGTCGACGGTCAGCCCGAGCTCCTCGTAGATCCGCGCCGCGGGGGCAGAGGCGCCGAAGCGGTCGACGCCGATGCTCGTTCCGCTCTCGCCGACCCAGCGCTCCCAGCCGAACGTGATCCCCGCCTCGATCGACACGCGCGCCCTGACCGAAGGTGGCAGCACCTCCTCGCGGTACGAGGCGTCCTGCTCGTCGA
>DASSVY010000362.1:0-3081 GCA_035705535.1 Gaiella sp.
CGACCTCGTGAAGCTCACTCTCGTGAACGACACGTCGACGGTGCATCCGATGCACCTCCACGGCCATCACGCGCTCGTGCTCTCGAGGGACGGGCGACCAGCGACGGGCAGCCCATGGTGGACGGACACGCTCGACGTGGAGCCGGGATCACGCTACGAGCTTGCGTTCCGTGCGGACAACCCGGGGCTCTGGATGGAGCACTGCCACAACCTGAACCACGCCGCGGCCGGCCTGACGATGCACCTGGCATACGTGGGCGTCGCCACCCCGTTCCTGACGGGAGGCGACGCCCACAACCACCCGGAGTAGGCTAGCTCGCGAGCACCGGCGTCCTGCCGCCGCGGAGCTCCGACATCGCGAGAAAGCCGCTGAGGCCCGCGACCGCCATCGCGTTGATCGGGTGGAAGAAGCCGATCCAGGGAACCTCGAAGCCGATCCACGCGAGGATCACCTGGAGCACGAGGAGGCCGAACAGGATCAGCGTGTGCTTGACCCGATGGCGCGCGATCAGCGAGACCACGAGCAGGATCAGGCCGAGCAGGACGACGAGGTAGCCGAACCCCGCGTGCATTCCGAACACGTCCTCGAAGCGGTTCTCGTCGACGACGCCGCCGTCCGTGTCCTTCGCGACGGCAAAGGCGCCGTAGCCTGCGAGCCCGATCTGGACGATGACGGCGAGGAAGACGAGCCCCGCCAGGTACTTGTAGACCGCAGTCATTCCGACCTCCGTCGATGTGCGTATGCGCACGCGACCCTAAGCGGGACGACGGTCAACTACAAGAGGGCCGGCCGGAACGCGCTTCAGTGCGAGCAGCCGGAGCCGCAGCCGCCCAGCTCGGTTCCCTCGGGGAGCTCTTCGCCCTCCTCGACCTGGAACGAGTGGCCGCAGCCGCACGAGGAGACCGCGTTCGGGTTGTCGATCTTGAACCCGGACTCCTGGAGGCCGTTCAGGTAGTCGATCTTCGCACCCTGGAGGTACGGGGCGCTGAACGGGTCGACGACGACCCGCACGCCCTCGAGGACGAGCTCGTGGTCGCCCTCGGCGGCACCCGAGTCGAACCCGAGCCCGTACTGGAAACCGGAGCAGCCGCCGCCCTGGATCGCGACGCGAAGGACGAGCGCGTCCGCATCCGGCTCGGACGCCATCAGCTCCCTCACCTTCTCGGCCGCGAGCGGGGTCAGGTCGATGAGGACGTCGGTCGGGCGCTCGGCGATCTCCATGGCACTGATCGTACCCGAGTCGCTGGAGGTCGCGAGCCCCCGGACTTTGTGACAGTGGAAACGTCCTGTCGGTGCGGGATCCGCTGGCAGCTCGTGCGTCCGGTGGAGAGTGGTAGCGTTCGCGCGAACCCGCCTCCCAGGGGATCGAGGCCCGCGTGCTCTCCGACTGGCTCCCGTTTTTGATCTACGCGTTGCTCGCGGCGGCGATCCCGGCGTCGATGCTCTTCTTCTCGTTCGCGTTCGCGACGAAGCCCCGTACGCGGACGAAGCAGCGGATGCTGCCTTTCGAATCGGGTGTCTCGCAGGACGCCCCGGGAACGGAGCGGCGCTTCACCGTGAGCTTCTACCTCACCGCGATGCTGTTCATCCTGTTCGACATCGAGATCGTGTTCCTGTACCCGCTCGCGGTGCAGCTCAACGCGCTCGGGTGGTTCGGATTGATCGAGTTCCTCACCTTCGTCACGATCCTCGGCGTCGCGTACGTCTACATCTGGCGCAAGGGAGCGCTCGAGTGGCGATAGCGAGGCAGCTGCCGCTCGTCTCCGACCGGCCGGCCGCGAAGGCCGGGCTCCGCTCGGAGCGGACACTGTGGCCCGACCGCGGCCCCGGCGTCTTCGAGCAGGAGCTCGACTCGATCGAGGACGCGCTCCTGATCACGACGGTCGAGAAGGCGATTGCCTGGGCCCAGTCGAGCTCTGTCTGGCCGGACACGTTCGGGCTCGCGTGCTGCGCGATCGAGATGATGTCGATCGTCTCGTCCCGCTACGACATCGCCCGCTTCGGGATGGAGCGCTTCAGCTCGTCGCCCCGGCAGGCCGACCTGCTGATCGTCTCCGGCCGCGTGACCCACAAGATGGCCCCGCCGCTCCGCCAGGTGTACGACCAGATGCTCGAGCCGAAGTGGGTGATCGCGATGGGCGCGTGCGCGAGCTCCGGTGGGATGTTCAACAACTACACGGTGCTGCAGGGCGTCGACAAGATCGTTCCGGTCGACATCCACGTGCCCGGCTGCCCACCGCGGCCCGAGGCGTTGATGGAGGGGATCGTTCGACTCCACGAGAAGATCCGCGCCGGCGTGCCGCCCGCGTACGACATCCGCGGAGTCGCAGAGTGACGACCGGGGTCCCCGGGGTCGTCGAGACGGTCGAGGCGCACGGCGAGACGACACTCGTCGTCGACTCCGCGCGGATCGTCGAGGCCTGCACCCACCTTCGCGACGAGGAGGGCTACAACGTGCTCGTCGACCTCTCCGGGGTCGACTACCTCGGCTGGGAGCGGAAGGGCGTCGCCGGCCACATCGGCACACCGCAGGGACGCGACCTCCATGCGCCGGGCTCGCAGGGCCACGAGCGGGTGCCGGACCCGAAGCCGAAGCGCTTCGCCGTCGTCTACCACCTGCTCCGCATCTCCGACAGCCCGTCGCGGCTCCGGCTCGAGACCTGGCTGGACGAGGACGAGGAGATCGACTCGGTCGTCCCGGTGTGGCCGGCGGCCGACTGGAACGAGCGCGAGGCGTACGACATGTACGGAATCGTCTTCCGCGGTCACCCGAACCTCGTCCGGATCCTGATGCCCGACGACTGGGAGGGCTACCCGCTGCGGAAGGACTACCCCCTCGGCGGCGAGCCCGTCCGCTTCTCGGGGGAGCGCTGACGCGGTGGCCGTCGTCCCCGAGACGCGGATCTACGAGGGCACGCGGATACCCTCGCCGTGCCCGACGATCCTCGAGATCGATCCGTCCGAGCACGACCTCGAGGACATCCTCACGGTCAACTTCGGGCCGAACCACCCGTCGACGCACGGCGTCCTGCGGCTGATCGTCGACCTCGACGGCGAGCGCGTCGCCGGCCTCGAGGCGG
>DASSVY010000363.1:0-3438 GCA_035705535.1 Gaiella sp.
CGAGCAAGTCGGCAGAGAGGCGCGTGAGCCGGTCGACCTGCTCGCGGGTCGTCACGAGGAACCCTGCGCGGGTCTCCTCGTCGAGATCCTCGTCCGTCATCAGCTCGAGGAACCCGCCGAGCGAGAACAGCGGTGTCCGCAGCTCGTGCGATGCGTTGGCGACGAACTCCTTTCGCGCCGTGTCGAGCTGCGCGAGCTGGATCCGCATCCGCTCGAAGGCGACCGCGAGCTCGCCGAGCTCGTCCTCCCCGTCGTCGACGACGGGGACGTCGAACCTGCCCTGCGCGATGCGGTTCGCGGCCCGCTCGAGCCGTCGGATCCGGCGTGCGTGCACCGCGGCGGCTGCGCTGCCGAGGACGGCCGCGATGAGGAGCGCGACCCCTGTTGCGTAGAGGAGCCGGCGTTTGACCACGCGGACCGTCGCGAGCTGGTCCTCGATCGAGGACGAGAGCAGGAGCACGTTCCCCGAGGGAAGAAGCGGCACCGCGACCTGGCCGTACGGCCGGCCACCGCGCTCGATCCGCCCTCGTGCGATCCGCGTCGTCCGCGCCGTCCGCAGCGCGATCGGATCGTCCGTGACCGGCCGCCCCGACTGCGCGGAATCTGCGAGCGGCCTGAGTGAAAGCGGCGAAGGCCCGAACACCTGGTAGACGACCGTCCGCGCGTCGTAGAGGATCGAGGCGGCCGCGACGAACTGGTCGATCGAGAGGGGCTGGCTGAAGTCCTGGCGGGCATACGTGGCCGCCACCTCGATGCCATCGCGCTGGAGCTCGTCGAGCCGGTCGTCGACGAGGCGCCGCTCGAGGGACGGCACCACCATCAGGTACGCCGCCCCGAGCGCGCCACCGACGATCAGCAGCAACGCCACTGCGAGCGTCGTCCGGATCCCGCCGGGCAGGCGGACCTTCATACGCCGTCCCGAAAGCGGTACCCCGCGCCCCGGACCGTGAGGATCAGCTCCGGGTCGCGCGAGTCGAGCTCGATCTTCTCGCGCAGGTGACGGACGTGGACGTCGATCGTGCGCGGCTCCCGGTAGTCGGCGCTCCCACGGATCCGCTCGAGGAGCTGTCGGCGGCTGAACACCACGCCGGGCTCGGAGGCGAGCAGCGCCAGCAGCTCGAACTCGACGAACGTCAGCGCGACCGACTTCCCGCGAACCTCGACCGTGCGTCGCGGCAGGTCGACGACCAGCTCGCCGCGGTCGATCACGTCCTCCCGCCGTCCCGCGAAATGCGGGTTCGCCGCGCGACGGAGGAGCGCGCGGACGCGGCTCCGGAACTCGCGGATAGAGAACGGCTTCGTGATGTAGTCGTCCGCGCCGAGCTCGAGACCGAGCACCTTGTCGAGCTCGTCGTCGCGGGCCGTGAGCATGATGATCGGCACCGTGCTCTCGCCCCGGAGGCGGCGGCAGACCTCGAGCCCGTCGACCTTCGGAAGCATGATGTCGAGCACGACGAGGTCGATCGGCTCCTCCGCGAACCGGCGCAGCGCCTCGTCGCCGTCGCGGGCCTGGACGACGCGATAGCCGTCCCGCTCGAGCGGATACGTGAGGAGTGCCTGGATCGAATCCTCGTCGTCGACGAGGAGAATGGTCGAGGAGGAGTCCGGCATCTCGCGGTGGGTCACGCCCGGGCGTGCACGCCTGCCCGCGCCTACTATAGCCCCCTGCATGGAGCCCGCCCGCCTCGGCACGAGCAAGCGGAGGCCGCGGCGCGGCTCGGTCGAGCGCCCCGTGGACGGACGCCTCGTCCGCAAGACGAGCGTCGTCCTGCTTCCCCCGCTGATCCTGTTGATCCTGACGCTGGGCCGCTCGGGCCCGTTGCCCGCGCCGGCGCTCCCGCCGGCGTTCGACCGGTCGACCGCGACCGCGCTCACAGCCGACCTCGCACGTGAGAACCCGAGTCGCGTTCCCGGCTCGCTCGGCGCGGCCGACGCGGCGGCCTGGTTCCGGAACAAGCTGTCGCTGTACGGGATCCCCGTCCGCGAGGACCGCTGGCGCGAGGAGGTGCCGGGGATCGGCCGGGTCGAGCTCCGCAACCTCGCAGCCGTGGTTCCCGGCACGGTGCCGGAGACGATCGTGATCGTTGCTCATCGGGACAACAAGGGGACGACGGCCGGTGCGAACGACGACGCGAGCGGGACCGCGGCCCTCGTCGAGCTCGCGCGGGCGTACGCGACAGCGGGGGCGACCGAGTCGGCGCGGACGCCGCTCCACACGCTCGTCTTCCTCTCCACCGACGCCGGCGCCTACGGGTCGCTCGGCGCGGCGCACTTCGCAGCGCGCTCGCCCCTCGCAGACCGAGCCGTCGCCGTGGTGTCGCTCGACGGGATCGCCGGCAACGTTCGGCCGCGGATCGAGCTGTCCGGGCTCGACGGCCGCTCCCCGCCGCAGGCGCTCGTCCGGACGGCGACCGCACGCATCTCCGCCGAGACCGGCGGCTCGCCGGCGCTGCCGGGTGCGCTGACGCAGCTCGTCTCGCTCGGGCTCCCGTTCGGCTACGGCGAGCAGGCGCCGCTTCTCACGCGGCGCGTGCCGGCGATTCGCATCTCCACCGCGCCGGACGGGGGGGTTGTCCCTGGAGGCGACGAGCTCGCTCATCTCGACTCCGCGCGGCTCGGCCAGCTGGGCCGTGCCTCTGAGACGCTGCTCACCTCGCTCGACCAGACCGTCGAGCTCCCGACGTCGACCAACGGCGCGATCTACCTCGCGCAGCGCACCGTGCGCGGCTGGGCGGTGCAGCTCCTCCTCCTGGCCGCGGTGATCCCGTTCGCTGCAGCATCGCTCGACCTGCTCTCGCGCGCGCGACGCCGGCGGCTGCCTCTGCGCGCCGCCTGGCGCTCGCTCCGCCGCCGCGTCGGCCTCTGGCTGCTCCTCCTCGCGATCGTCGGCGTCGCGTCGCTCGTCGGCGCATTGCCGTCCGAGCCTGCTCTGCCGCCCCCGCCGGACGAGCCGCCTGTCGACTCGTGGCCGCTCGGGCTCCTCGCGGTGCTCGGGCTCGTAGCGTTCCTCGTCTGGCTCCGGTCACGGGCGCGGTCGCTCGGGCGTGGGCCTGCCCGGGCAGAGGACGAGCTCGCCGCGTACACGGTCGCGTTCGTCGCGCTGCTGCTCGTCGCTGCGGGGACGGCGCTGGTCTCGCCCTACAGCCTGATCTTCGTGATCCCCTCGCTCTACACCTGGCTGTGGCTCCCGCAGCTGGGGCGGACACCCGACTGGGTCACGGACGTCCTCTTCGGTGCGGGTCTCGTCGGTCCCGTGCTCGGGCTCGTGGTGCTCGCGGGGCAGCTCGATCTCGGTGCCCGGGCTCCGCTCTACGCCGCGTCGCTCATCACGACGGGCGTGATTCCGTGGGGCGCCACGCTCGCGCTGACCGTGTGGGCCGCGATCGCAGGTCTCGTAGGTGCCGTCGCGTCGGGCAGCTACGCGCCGACGGAGCCGTC
>DASSVY010000364.1:0-8623 GCA_035705535.1 Gaiella sp.
GCCCGCGTGCACGAGCACGAACGGGCTCGTGAGCGCGAACGCCGCCGCGGCCAGAGCGAGGCCGATCGCCGTTCGGCGCCAGACGCCGTACCCCGCGACGAGGAGCGGCACCACGAGCAGCACGCCGGGGTATTTCGCGGACGCGGCGAGCCCTGCGGCGACGCCGGCCCACTCGAGCCGATCGGTGACGAGCAGCGCCAGGCACACGGTCACGCCGAGCGTGAGCAGGACGTCCGTCACCGCCATCCGGGAGTAGGCGACGTGCGTCGTCGCGACGGCCACGCCGACCGCTCCCGTGAGCGCCGCGGCACGCCCGTAGGTCACCCGGCCGAGCCACCATGCCGCACCGACTCCGGCGAGGCCGATCGCGATCGCCACGACCCTGGCCGTCCCGTAGGAGGGAGCATCGAGGCCGATCTGGGAGGGCGCGAGCAGGAGGAAGAGGAGGCTCGGGTAGTCGTACCACCCGGGGTCGAGGCCGCCGCCGTGCACGAGATCCCACGCACGGGGGACGATGTTCGTCTCGTCGGGGTTGAGGAGCGCGAGTGGGAGCCCGGAGCCGGAGCCCACGATCCGGAGCACCGCGGCGAACGCGACGACGGTCGCGGCGACGGCGGTCTCGGCCACCGCCGGCGAGCGGAGCGACCTCACCGAGTCGGCTACACGTCCGGGACGCCGTCGCCCACGAGCGCCTCGACGTCGCCGGCGACGAGCACCGCGTCGACGCCCGCGCGCTCGAGCTCCTCGACGTCCTCCCGCGACGCGTCCGCGAGCTCGGCGATCGCAAGCTTGCCGGCAGGGACGTCCGGCAGCAGCTCGAGCAGACGGTCGAGCGCTGCCTGCTCGGCGTCGGCGCGCTCGGCGCTCAGGAGGACGATCTCGGGATCGAGGTGCTCGAGCACGAGCTCTAGCTCCTCGTCGTCCCGGACGCGCACGACGAGCTCGAGCCCGAGCTCATGGCACCTGTCTGCGAGCCCGAGGAGACTGTCGGCGTCGTCGTCCACGATCGCGAGCACGACAGCTGCGGCAGCGCTCTCGGCGGCCTCGTCGGGGGCTGGGCCGTAGGCAAGGAGCGGTACGGCGACCTGCTGGCCGAGCAGCGGTTGCGTGCCACGCACCACGACCCCTTCGGCGCCGCGCTGCTGCGCGCGCCGCGCGGCGTCACCGCTTCCCACCTCCACGAGCACCGAGATGCCGTCGCCTTCCGCGATCGCCTGGCTCAGCCGTCGGTCGGTCACGGTGCACGATGCTAGACGAACGTCCTGCGGGCTCCACCCCCCGCCGCCGAGCCGTCGTCGCGCGTAGGCTCGCCCGCGTGGCGGCCGAGGTGAAACGCGTCTGCCTGCTCGGAGCGGAGTCCACGGGCAAGACGACGCTCGCGGCCGCGCTCGCGGCGCGGTTCGCCACGCTCTGGAACCCGGAGTACGGCCGGCCCTACACGCAGATCGGGCGGCCGTCGGACGCCCCCTGGACGAGCTGGGAGTTCACCCACATCGCGCGCATCCAGTGCTGGTACGAGGACTTCCTCGCCGGCCTCGCGGAGCGGGTCCTCTTCACCGACACCGACGCGTTCACGACCGCGGTCTTCCACGAGGTCTATCTGGGAACACCCGCGACCGAGTTCGACGAACTCGTGCGACGCCGTTACGACCTGTTCGTCGTCTGTGGGCTCGACACCCCGTGGAGCCATGACGGGATCAGGGAGTTCGAGGCGCAACGGCGGTGGATGCACGAGCGCTATCTCCACCGCGTGCAGGAGAGCGGCAACCCGTGGCTGCTCGTCGAAGGACCGGTCGACGTGCGCCTCGAGAACGCCGCGGCGGCCGTGGAGCGCGTGCTGGCCGACGGCTAGCGCTCGACCGCGTGCGCAACGCCGACATTCGTTCGGCACGAACTTGGCACGGAGTCGTCGCCAATTGCGACAACGGCAGAGTTAGAATCGGCAGTGGGTGGTGGGTTGGGGTGCCCCGGAGGAAGGCTCGCCGCGAGACGCGGCCTCAGCGCCCGATCGGGTGCCAGACCGTCTTCAGCTCCATGAAGGAGGCGATCTCCCAGGGGCTCTGCTCCTCCCTCGCCCGCACGACGCGCTTGACGTTCTCCGCCGCGAGCTCCTCGAGGGTCGTCCGGTCACCGTCGGCGCCGGTCACGTCGATCGCATTCACGTCCATGTGGCCCGCGAGGACCGGCGCAAGCTCCGCGCGGAGCCCGGTGAGCACGTTGACGACGCCGGCCGGCACGTCGGAGGTCGCAACCGCCTCGGCGAGCTCGATCGCCGCCAGCGGATGTGGCTCCGAGGCGACCGCGACGACGGCGTTCCCACCGACGAGCGCAGGCACGAGCCGCGAGACGAGACCGTCCAGCGCCGGCTCCTCGGGCGCGATCACCGCGACGACACCGGTCGGCTCCGGCAGGGTGAAGTTGAAGTACGGGCCGGCGACCGGGTTGGACGAGCCGAGCACCTGGGCGAGCTTGTCGGCCCAGCCTGCGTACCAGACGACGCGATCGATGGCGCGCGCGACCTCGCGACGGCCGCTCGACGCGGCGGCGAGCGCATCGGTGCGCGTCTCCATCGTCTCCGCGAGCCGGTAGAGGACCTGGCCGCGGTTGTACGCGGTCGCTCCGCTCCAGCCGGCGACCGCCTTGCGGGCCGCGACGACGGCCTCCCGCGCGTCCTTCCGCGAGGCGCGCGCGACGTTGTACCCCTCCACCTCGAGCGTGCGACCCGACTCCGAGCGTGGGAAGGCGCCGCCGACAAAGAGCTTGTACGTCTTGCGGACGGGGAGCCGCTCGCTCACTCGAACCTCAGATACGGCTCGAGCCCGTGACGCCCGCCCTCGCGACCGAACCCCGACTCCTTGTAGCCGCCGAAGGGCGATGACGGGTCGAAGCGGTTGAACGTGTTCCCCCAGACGACGCCCGAGCGCAACCGGTCGGCCATCCAGAGGATCCGCGACCCCTTCTCGGTCCACACGCCGGCGGACAGCCCGTACATCGTGTTGTTCGCCTTCTCGACCGCCTCGTCCGGTGTCCGGAACGTGAGCACGCTCAGCACCGGGCCGAAGATCTCCTCCCGCGCGATCCGGTGGCTCTGCGCGACGTTCGTGAAGACGGTCGGCGCGAACCACCAACCCTTCTCGGGGAGCCGGCACGGCGGCTGGTAGAGCTCCGCCCCCTCGTCGATCCCGCTCTGCACCAGCTCCGAGATCCGCTCGAGCTGGGCGCTCGAGTTGATCGCGCCCACGTCCGTGTTCTTGTCGAGCGGGTTGCCCACACGGAGCGTGGCCATCCGGCGCTTGAGCTTGCGCACGAGCTGGTCGTGGATCGACTCCTGCACGAGGAGGCGCGACCCCGCGCAGCAGACATGTCCCTGGTTGAAGTAGATCCCGTTGACGATCCCCTCGACCGCCTGGTCGAGCGCGCAGTCGTCGAACACGATGTTCGCCGCCTTGCCCCCGAGCTCGAGCGTGAGCGAGACGTCGCGGCCCGCGAGCTCGCGCTGGATCGCCTTCCCGACCTCGGTCGAGCCCGTGAAGGCGACCTTGTCGATGCCCTTCTCGCGCACGAGGTACGCGCCCGTCGAGCCGTCACCCGTGATGATGTTGACGACACCCGGCGGCACCTCCGCCTGCCGGCAGACGTCCGCGAAGAGCAGAGCCGTCAGCGGGGTCGTCTCGGCGGGCTTGAGCACCACCGTGTTGCCGCACGCGAGCGCCGGCGCGATCTTCCAGGCCAGCATCAGCAGCGGGAAGTTCCACGGGACGATCTGCGCGGCGACGCCGAGCGGCTTCGGCGAGCGGCCGGGGAACGCGTACTCGAGCTTGTCCGCCCAGCCGGCGTAGTAGAAGAAGTGCGCCGCCGCGAGGGGGAGGTCGACGTCGCGCGACTCCTTGATCGGCTTGCCGCCGTCGAGCGACTCCGCGACCGCGAGCTCGCGCGCCCGCTCCTGGAGGACGCGTGCGATGCGGAAGAGGACCTTTGCGCGCTCGGCCGGCTTTCGACGGCTCCACGTGCGGAACGCCTCGCGCGCGGCGCCGACGGCGAGCGCGACGTCCTTCTGCCCCGCCTGCGCGATCTCTGCGAGCGGCTCCTCGGTCGACGGCGAGATCGTCGTGAACCACGAGCGTGACTTCGGCGAGATGTGCTTCCCGCCGATGTAGAGGCCGTACCGGCGTTCGAGCGAGACGATCTCGCGTCCCTCGAGCGACGGGGCGTAGTCCCACGACGCCGGGGCTGCGACCTCGGTGCGGGGCTTCTCGACGGCGCCCATCAGTCGAGCGTGAACTCGTCCGGCGACCGGTAGATCCCGGTGCGCTGCTTGCGGAGCTGGAGGAGGAGGTCGTTGAGCAGGGACGAGGCGCCGAACCGGAAGCGGTCGGGCGTCAGCCACTCGACGCCCAGGGTCTCGTGGAGCACGCAGAGGTACTGGATCGCCTGCTTCGCAGCGCGGATCCCACCGGCTGTCTTCATCCCGACGACGAGCCCGGTCTCGTCGTACACGTCCCGGATCGCCTCGATCATGCAGAGCGCCACGGGCAGGGTCGCGGCCGGCGAGACCTTGCCGGTCGACGTCTTGATGAAGTCCGCGCCGCCGGCGATCGCGACGAGGGACGCGCGTCGGACGGCATCGTACGAGCCCAGCTCGCCTGTCTCGAGGATCACCTTGAGATGCGCCCCACCGCACGCCTCCTTCACCGCCACCACCTCGTCGTAGACCTCGCCGATACGGCCCGACAGAAAGGCGCCGCGGTCGATCACCATGTCGATCTCGTCCGCGCCGGCCTCGACGGCGGCGCGCACGTCGGCGAGCTTCACGTCGAGCGGCGCCTGTCCGGACGGGAACGCGGTCGCGACCGACGCGACCTTCACCATAGACCCGGCGAGTGCGCGCCGAGCGACCGCGACGAGGGTCGGGTACACGCAGACGGCCGCGACGGACGGCACGTTCGCGTCGCCCGGGTCGGGTCGGATGGCCTTGGCCGACAGCGCCCGCACCTTGCCGGGAGTGTCGGCGCCCTCGAGCGTCGTCAGGTCGATCATCCGGATCGCGAGGTCGAGCGCGAAGATCTTCGACTCGCGCTTGATCGAGCGCTTCGCGAGCTCGGCCGCCCGTCCCTCGAGCGACACTGCGTCGACCGAGCCGAGCCGCGGCAGGCGGCCGCCGCCGGGCAGCTCGAACGCGCGTGGGAGTGCGACCGTCTGGCTCATGGCCTCAGTCTAGAGCCGCCGCTAGAGTGCCCGCCGTGCTGCTCCGGGCCGACAGGAGAGTCGAGTTGATCCGCGGGCTGCCGCTGTTCGAGCTCTGCTCGAAGCGCGATCTCCGGCGCATCGCGGCGCTCGCCGACGAGCGCACGCTCGACGCCGGGACGGAGCTGATCCGCGAAGGCGAGCCGGGCAGCGAGTTCTACGTGGTGGTCGAGGGCGAGGTCGACGTCCGCCGCGGGAAGCGGCGCGTTGCCCGACTTGGCGCGGGCAGCTTCGTCGGCGAGATCGCACTGCTCTCCCGCTCGCCGCGGACGGCGACCGTCGTCGCCACGACGCCGCTCCGCGTGCTGGCGATCGAGGGCCGGGACTTCGTCGAGCTCCTCGACTCGATGCCCGAGCTCTGGCTGAAGGTCGCCCGTGCGCTTGCCGACCGCGTCGACGCGGACGAGGCCGCGGAGGCACTGGCGCGCGCCTGAGGCGCTCACGCGGCTTCGATCGCCGCTGCCACGGACTCGGGGTCCTCGACCCCGAGCACCACGACGTCGTAGCCGATGCCGGCGGCCCTCCTGTCGAGGGTCAGCGTCACCACCCGGTCGCGGTGCTCGAACGAGACGAACGTCCGCCTCCTGCCGCGACGAAACCTGCCGGCGCGGATGTCCGTGAACGGGATCGCCGTCCCGCCGAGCCGCACGCCGTCGCCGTCGTAGCGCGCAGTCGACACGGCGCGGATCCCCGCGCGAGGAATCCGGAGCGTCCTCTTGAGGGCCGCGAACGCGTCGAGGCCGCTCAGCCGGACGACGACCTCGTCGGCCGTGACCTCCACGGCTCGCGCCACCGTCAGAGCCCCAGGCGTTCGAGCGTCTTCCGGTCGCGGCGCCATTTCGGCCGTACCTTCACGACCAGCTCGAGGAAGACCGAGTGGCCGACGAGCGCCTCGACCTCGGGCCGGGCGCGCGTCCCGATCTCCCGGATCGTCGCGCCGCGCTTGCCGACGAGGATCCCCTTCTGCGACTCCGTCTCGACCAGGACGAATGCGCGCACGCGCCGCTCGTCGAGCTCCTCGACCTCGACCGTCAGCGCGTGCGGGACCTCGTCGCGCGTCAGGTGCAGCGCCTTCTCGCGGATCACCTCCGCGACGCGCTCGACGACGGTGAGGTCGGTCTGCTGGTCGCGCGGGAAGAGCGCCGGGCCCTCGGGCAGGAGGAGCACGAGGTCGTCACGCAGCTCCTCGATGCCGTCGCGCACCTTCGCGCTGACGGGATGGAGCGCGTGGAAGTCGCCCAGCGTCGCCGCCACCTTCATCTGCGAGGCGACATGACCGTGCTTGAGCCGGTCGATCTTGTTCAGTGCGATCACGACCGGGACGCCGAGCGCGAACACTCGGCGCGCGACGAAGCGGTCGCCGGCGCCGATCCGCTCGCGCGCGGAGAGCGCGAGAAGCACAGCGTCGACGTCGACGAACGAGCTGTCGACGGTCTCCTGCATCCGCTCGGTCAGCGTGTCCATGGGGCGCTGGAAGCCGGGCAGGTCGGCCAGGACGAGCTGCCAGTCCGGCCCGTTCGCGACGCCGAAGATCCGGCGGCGAGTCGTGTTGGGGACGGTCGAGGTGATCGCGACCTTGTCGCCGGTCAGCGCATTCACGAGCGTCGACTTGCCGACGTTCGGCCGCCCGGCAACGGCGACGACGCCGCACCTCATGGCACGTACCCCGCCCGCGACATGGCCTGCCGGGCCATGTCCGTTTCGGTCAGCACCCCCCATTCGGGCCACCGACCTCCTCCCCACGGCACGAGCCTATCGCCGAACCGCCGACGAGTGGGTGGCGGGACCGTGGCGGGTTCGTGACGGCCGCGGGGCCGCCCGCTCCCGCGTGTCGCGCTCACAGCTCGAACTGCTCCGGGAGGATCTCGTCGACCGTCATCTCGACGACGCGGCCCCCGTTGCGAAACACGACGCGCTCCAGGCCCATCTCCACGAACCACTGGCGACAGCCGCCACAGGGCGAGGCGTTGATCGCCGCGACCACGAAGTCGCCCGGCCGGTAGCCCTCGACCATCGCCCGGGAGAACGCGGTCCGCTCGGCGCAGACGCCGAGGGGATACGCGCCGTTCTCGACGTTCACTCCCTCGATCACGGTCCCGTCCCGACACAGCACCGCGCACCCGACCGAGAAGTTGGAGTAGGGCGCGTAGGCTCGCGCGGCGATCGCGTCCGCCCGGGCGAGGAGCTCCTCGTCGGTCATCCGGAGAACCCCTGGAAGATCGCGAGCGTCACGAGAGCGCCGAGCGCGCCGCCCGACGCGACCTCGAGCGTCGTGTGGACGCCCGCCTCGATCCTCGTCTGGGCCACGAGCAACGCCATGATCAGCGTCAGGGACGATACGAGGAAGCGGTGGGAGCTGTCGCCGATCACGAGCGTCACCGCCATCCACGCGGCGAACGCGACCGCCGCGTGGCCCGACGGCCAGCCACCCCGCAGCGGCGAGCCGCGACCGCCGAGGGCCTTCATCGCGATCACGAGAACGACCGTGATGACGAGCGCGACGAGCGTCAGCTCCGCCGGCGCCTCGGAGAGACGGTCGAGGAGGCGCGAGCTCTCGTCCGCGACCTGGCCCGAGAAGACGAGGTAGCCCACGGCGATCGCGTTGACGGCAGCGATCAGCACCGCTCCCGCGCCGATGTCCTTCGCGAGCTTCGCCATCGGGTCGAACGTCGTCGAGGCCACGTCGACGGCCGCCTCGATCGCGGTGTTGATCATCTCGGCGATGAGGACGAACGCGATCGCGATGAAGAGGGCGATCAGCTCGAGACGCGTGACGTCCGAGACGAGCGCCGCGATCAGCACGACGATCGCGACGGCAAAGTGGATCCGCATGTTCCGCTGGGTGCGGAGCACGTGGATGATCCCCTCGATCGCGTAGTTGAAGCTCTCGACGATCGAGGGCGGGCGGCGCGGAGCGATCACGGGTGGTCTCTCCGAGAGATCGGGTGCCCGTCCGCCGGCCCAAACCGAGCGGGCCTAGGACGCAGGGCGCCCCGATACCAGAAGGTATCGGGGCGACCGAGGACGACGGCATGCGACGCGTTTGCAGCCGCGCGGAGGGGTGCCGGATCTCTCGGAGAGACCACTAGAGATGCGCGCGCTCGCGCGCCTCCATCGCGTCGCCGTGCTCGTGTCCGAGCAGGTGCAGCAGCCCGTGCACGAGCGGCCACCGCCACTCGTCGCCGACGACCTCCGGACACAGGACGACGTCGCCGAGCGCGCGCGGCTCGCCCGCGGGGATCGTGTCGAGCCCGTCGATCGGGAACGAGAGCACGTCGGTCGGCTCGTCCAGTCCGAGATGCTCGCGCTTGAGACCGCGCATCTCGTCCGCAGAGACGAACGCGATCCCGAGCTCGCCCGCCTCCACCCCCTCGGCGGC
>DASSVY010000365.1:0-4543 GCA_035705535.1 Gaiella sp.
AGGCGTTCGCCGGGCTTCGTCACGAGCGTCCCGAGCTTCGGCTCGTGCTCACCGGCGTGGGCCACGATGCCGCACGTCTGCCGGCCGGCGTGGAGTCGCTGGGCGGTGTGCCGACGAGCGAGCTCGTCTCGCTGTACCGCCGCGCCGCAGCGCTGGTCTTCCCCTCGCTCTACGAGGGGTTCGGGCTGCCGCCGCTCGAGGCCCTCGCCTGCGGCTGTCCCGTCGCGTCGTCCGACGCGGGCTCGCTGCCGGAGGTGCTCGATGACGCCGCGGTGCTCTTCGACCCCGAGGACCCCTCCGCGATCGCGGCCGGGGTGGCGGAGGTCCTCGACCGCGCAGGGGAGCTGAGCGCGCTCGGCCCGCCGCGCGCCGCCGCATTCACGTGGGAGGCGACGGCACGTGCGCACGACGAGGTCTACGCGCTCGCCGGGTCCGCCTCGAGTCGCTGACGATCCGCGTCGACGAGGAGCCGGACGAGCTCCTCGAAGCTCACCTCGGGCTCCCAGCCGAGCACCGTCCGCGCCTTCGACGCGTCCCCGACGAGGTCGTGGAGCTCGGCGGCGCCGCGGTAGAGGGACGTGTCCGAGCGGACATGCTCGCGCCAGTCGAGGCCCACGGCCGCGAACGCGCGCTCGACGAGCTCCTCCACCGAGTGGGAGACCCCGGTCGCCACCACGTAGTCGCCCGGCTCCGAGTGCTGGAGCATGAGCCACATCGCGCGCACGTAGTCGCCCGCGTAGCCCCAGTCGCGGCGCGCGGTCAGGTCGCCGAGCACGAGCTCGTCGTCGAGCCCGAGCGAAATCGCGGCGGCGGCACGCGCGACCTTGCGGGGCAGGAACTGCACCGGCCGCAACGGCGACTCGTGGTTGTAGAGGATCCCGCAGCACGTGAACATGCCGTACCGCTTGCGGTAGCTGGCGGCGATGAAGTGGGCGTACGCCTTCGCGACGCCGTAGGGCGTCAGCGGGCTCGGCGCCGTCTCCTCGGTCTGCGGCGTCTCGCGCGGCTCGCCGAAGATCTCGCTCGACGACGCCTGGTAGAAGCGGATCCCCGGATCGACCTGACGGATCGCCTCCAGCATCGACGTCGCGCCCACGGCGGCGAACTCGGCGGTGACGATCGGCTCGTCCCACGACCGCGGCACGAACGACGGCGCGGCGAGGTTGTACACCTCGGTCGGGCGGGTCTCGCGAAGCGCCTCGAGCAGCGAGTCGTGCCGCAGGAGGTCGGCGCGCACGAGCTCGATCCGGGTGACGAGGTCGCCGAGGCTCTCGGCATAGGCCTCGGGCTCGCGCCGCACGACGCCCGCGACCTCGTAGCCCTCGTCGAGCAGAAGGCGCGCGAGCAGCGAGCCGTCCTGCCCCCCGACGCCGGTGATCAATGCGCGTGAGCCAGCCATCACCGGCGGCAGTCTACGAACGGCTCTGCGGGCGGACGCCGACGTCGCGCAGAATGGCGCGGTGGCGACCCCCCTCACCGACTCGCTCCGCTCGGCCCCGCCCGGGCTCCACGGGGGCGGCGAGTACTGGGGTCTGGCCTGGGCGGCGCTCGCCTGGCTAGAGACCAACGTCCAGCCGGGCTGGGCGACCCTCGAGACGGGCTCGGGCGCGAGCACCCTCGTCTTCGCGTCCCGCGGCGCCTCGCACGAGGCGGTCACGCCCGATCCGGAAGAGGAGACCCGGATCCGCCGTGGCTGCGCCGAGCGCGGGATCGACGACAGCGGGCTCGTCTTCCGCATCGGGCCGTCGCACGACGTCCTGGCGCGCTGGGAGCCCCGCCCGCTCGATCTCGTGCTCGTCGACGGCGCGCACGGGTTCCCGTATCCGATCCTCGACTGGTGGCACGTGGCGCCGCACCTCAAGCTCGGGGGAACGCTCCTGCTCGACGACGCGTACCTGCCGGCCGTCGACGCGATCGTCGAGTTTGCGCGCGCGAGCGACGCCTGGAAGGTCGAAGAGGCCGTGAGCTTCCGGACCGCTCGCCTGACCAAGCTCGCGGACGAGACGCCGCCCTTCCTCGCGGGGGCCGACGCCGCGAAGGGCCGCATGCGATTCGCGTACCTGCCGCCGCACAAGCGGGTCGTCGCCTCCGCCCGCCAGCGGGTCTTCGGCACGCGGGCGGGCCTCTGGGCCCTCGGCAAGCTCGGCCGGGGCGGTCAGGCGAGCGAGCGCAGGTAGCGCCAGGAGCCGAGCAGGCCCGCGGGCCGCACCAGCGCGAGCGCACCCGCGTAGAGCACGAGCCCGACGCAGGCCGCGGCGCCGGTCCCGAGCACGAGCGCGGGAAGCCCGAAGGCGATGCACCCGAGGGCGGCGATTCCCGCGGCAGCGCGGAGGAGCGCCGCCAGCGTCGGTGCGGCCGCATGGAGGCGATGGAGCATCACGGCGTCGGCGACGACCGTCGTCGCCGCGAGCGCGAGCGAGAGGCCCGTGAGCCCGGCGAGCGACTGCCCCGCCCACGCGAGCGGGACGTTCAGCGCGACGAGCCCGAGCGAGACGAGCACGAGCCCGTGAGTCCGCGCCTGGACGAACAGGAGCGGCAGGGTCACGGAGAAGGCGATCGCGAACACCATCCAGGGGGCGAGCAGGGCGACGAGATGGCCGAGCTCGTCGCCCACGTCCGCGCCGTACCCGTCGCCGAGCACGGCCGTCACGAGGGACGGGCCGGCGAGCGCGAAGACGCCCGCCGCGGCGCCGACCGCGACGAGCGCGAGCCACGAGGATGAGACGACGTGCCGCGCGACTCTCGACGCGTCGAGGCCTGCGCGGGCGAGCGGGACCGAGGTGACGAGGCCGAGTGAGGAGGACGTGACCGCGACGAGCGCCGATGCCGCGAGATAGGCATAGCCGAAGCTCGTCACCGAGCCGACCCCCTCGCGCGCCGCGAACGGCAGGCAGACGAGGTAGACGGCCTGGAGCGCCAGGGGAAGGGAGACGCTGCGGCCGGCCTCGAGCAGCCGGTGCGGGAGCGGCGGCCCCGACGGTCGCACGCCGCTCCGTGGCATCGCCTCGCCGCGGGCGCGACGCGCGAGCGCCACCGTGGGAAGCGTCACCGCGAGCAGCCCGTTGAGCGCCATCCCCGTCGCCACTGCGTCGATCCCGTCGGCGTCGATCCGGGCGACGATGTACGCGAGGCCGACGACGCTCGCGACGATGTACGAGACCGCGGCCGTGAGGTAGTCGTCCAGCGCCGCGAGGGCGCTCGCCGCGAGCCCGGCGAAGAGCTGGGCGACGGCGGCGAGCACCATCAGCGGCAGCACGTCCTCCGCGGCGCCGCGGGCCGCCTCCGGGCCGAACCCGGTGAGCACGGTCGCCGCGGGCCCAGCGAAGACGACCGCGACGAGGAGCAGCGGCACGACGAGGGCGCCGAGCGCGACGGCCCAGGCAGCGGTCTCCTGCCCGAGCCGCCGCTCGAGGCGGGCGCGGGCGAGCGGCGGCAGGAAGACGAGCCGGAGAGCCGCTGCGGCGAGCATGAGCACGACGAACACGCCGTAGGCCGCGAAGAAGCCGTCCGTCACCGGGCCGCGCTCGACGTCGCGCGCGATGATCACGCCGACGACCGCGGCGAGCCCGGTCTGGACGGCGATCGCGAGTGCGGTGATGGCCCCCGTCGCGAGGGAGCCCAGGCCGCTCCGAGCGGTACGCTTCTCCACCGACGCCGAAGCCTACGGCCCGCGTCACACGACCCGATGACGAACGAGACGATCTGGAGCGAGGCAGATCTCGCGGACCTGCGACGGGAGTTCGCCGACGTCTACGGCGGCCGGACGGTGCTCGTGACCGGGGCGGACGGGTTCATGGGGTCCCACCTCACCGACGCGCTCGTCTCGCTCGGCGCGAACGTCCACGCGTTCGTCCGCGCCACGTCGAGCGGCGCGCTGAACAACATCGGGCACCTGCGCAACGAGCTCAAGGTGCACTTCGCGGACCTCACCGACCGGACGTCGATCGACTACCTCGTGCGCGAGCTGCGGGAGGCGCCCGACAAGCCGTACGTCTTCCACCTCGGCGCGCAGGCGCACGTCGGGGAGTCGTGGCACCGGCCGTACGAGACCGTGATGGCGAACACGATCGGGACGCTGAACCTCCTCCAGTCGGTCGTGGACTGGGGGCTCGAGCTCGAGAAGTTCGACACCGCCGGCACGTCGGAGGAGTACGGCAACGTGCGCGACGACGTCGCCGACCACCACACGTTCGACGACGCGGGCGCGTTGATCCTCCACGAGCGCTCGCCGATCAACCCGAAGTCGATCTACGCGACCGCGAAGGTCGCGGCCGACTTCCTGACGATGAACTATTACGACGCGTTCGGGCTGCCCGGCGTCGTCACGCGGATGTTCAACAACTACGGGCCGCGCCAGAACCCGCGCTACGTGACGGGCACGATCGTGACGCAGGCACTGACCCGCCCGGAGATCGAGCTCGGCGCCCTCGACCCCCTCCGCGATTTCTGCTTCTGCACGGACGGCGTGCGCGGGCACCTCACCGTCGCCGCCAAAGGGCTTCCAGGCGACGTCTACGTCTACGGCCAGGGCGAGAACATCTCG
>DASSVY010000366.1:0-7480 GCA_035705535.1 Gaiella sp.
GTATCGCGGCCGCCGACACGGGCGCGGCCGAGACCGTCGTGCTGCCCGAGGACGGGAGCCCGGTGCGCGTCCACACCAAGCAGTCCGACCAGGCCCACGTCGTGATCGGCGCGCGGAGCTACCCGCACGGTCACCCGGACCGGTACGTCCTGCAGCTCCTCTCGACGGTCCTCGGCGGCGGGATGTCGTCGCGCCTGTTCACCGAGGTGCGCGAGCGCCGCGGTCTCGCGTACTACGTGTTCTCCGGCAACCAGAGCTACGCCGACGCGGGCACGCTCGGCGCGCAGGCCGGCGTCGATCTGAGCCGGATCGACGAGGCGGTCGAGACGATCGTCGCGGAGCTGCGGCGGATGGCCCACGAGTCGGTCCCAGCCGAGGAGCTCGAAAAGGCGCGCTCGTTCGCGAAGGGCCGCTTCGTCCTCGGACTCGAGAGCCCGCACGCGACGATCACGTTCGGCCTCCGCCGCGAGATCCTCGAAGGCCGGGCGGTCGAGCCCACCGAGGTGCTCGCCGGGCTCGACGCCGTCACGGTGGAGGACGTCGAGCGTGTCGCCGGTGAGATTCTCGGCGGAGAGCTCCGCCTCGCGCTGATCGGGCCGTTCGACGAGCCCGAGCGCTTCCAGCGGCTCCTCGCCGCCTGACGTCCGCCTCGGCGGTCTAGGACGATGGCGGCCGCTCGTCCAGGAGCGCGTCCCAGTCGAACGTGCCCCTGCGGATGAATCGCACCAGCTCGATCTCCTTCGCGGTCAAGACGGGCGAACCGCCCGTCTCGTCGACCTGGGAGCGAAGGTGCTCCTTCACGGCGGTCGCCGTGAAGTTCCGCATGAAGTGCCTGACGCCCTTCACTCCGACCTCCTTGACGAAACTACGCTATCAACGCTATCTTGACGAACATGGACGACGAGCTGGCCGAGCCGTTCACCATGCCGGTGCCGCCGGGCTTCCCGCCACCGCACGGCGCAGACCGCGTGCTGTTCTTCCGCACGCACGAGGCCGAGGGCGGTCCGGGCGCGAAGGACCACGAGGACATCATGCTGCGCCGGGTCCCCCGCGAGGTCGGGATGCGCTACCGGGCCGCAGCGGGCGGCCGCGCGATGACCCACGCGCAGTACCTGACGGCCCTGGTGGAGCTCCACGCGAAGATCCGCGAGCGCGCCGACGGCGGCGACGTGGCCGCGCGAGCCGTGCTGGAGGAGCTCGGCCTGCAGACCGTCGCCGTCTGAGCGACCTCGCGTCGTAGACTCGGCCGGTGACCGAGCGCGAGCTCTTGCGCCGGGCGGCGGAGCTCGCCGCCGACCATCTCGACACCCTCGAGACACGGCCGGTCTACCCGCAGGTCTCCGTCGAGGAGCTCGCCGGCCGGATCGAGATGCCACTGCCGGACGGGCCGACCGACCCGGCGATCGTCGTCGAGGAGCTCGCCGCGGCGCTCGAGCCAGGAGTCGTCGCAAGCCAGAGCGGGCGCTACTTCGGGTTCGTCGTCGGCTCGTCGCTTCCGTCGGCGCTCGCGGCCGACGTGCTCGTCTCGGCCTGGGACCAGAACCTCGGCCTGCTGTCGCTCGGGCCGTCGTCGCTCGTCGCCGAGAACACCGCGGGCGCCTGGGTCAAGGAGCTCCTGGGCATCCCGGAGAGCGCGTCGTTCGCCTTCGTCACGGGTTGCCAGACGGCCCACTTCACGTGCCTCGCGGCGGCGCGTCAGCACCTGCTCGCCACCGCCGGCTGGGACGTCGTCGAGCGGGGACTCGCCGGCTCGCCGCCCCTCTCCGTGCTCGTCGGCTCGAAGCGCCACTCGACGATCGACCGGGCGCTGCGCTACCTCGGCATCGGGCGGGCGCAGATCCGCGTCCTCGAGGCGCTGCCCGACGGCCGGCTCGACCCGGCAGCGCTTGTCGCCGCGCTCGGTGAGACGCACGCGCCGACGATCGTCTGCGCCCAGGCGGGCGAGGTGAACACGGGCGTGTTCGACGACCTCGTCGCGGTCGCGGACGCAGTCGAGGGCACGGGCGCCTGGCTCCACGTCGACGGCGCGTTCGGGCTGTGGGCTGCGGCGAGCCCGTCGCTCAGCCACCTCGTCGCGGGCTCGGAGCGGGCGGACTCGTGGGCGACCGACGCACACAAATGGCTCAACGTCCCATACGACTGCGGGATCGCGTTCTGCGCCCACCCCGACGCGCACCGGGAGGCGATGACCGCTCAGGCCGTCTATCTCGCTCGCGAGAACGACGTGATCCGCGAGCCGGTCGACTGGACTCCCGAGCACTCGCGCCGGGCGCGCGCGGTCCCGGTGTACGCGGCGCTCCGGCAGCTCGGCCGCTCCGGCGTCGCCGAGCTCGTCGAGCGCACGTGCGCCCACGCGCAACGGTTCGCAGTCGCGATCGCGGAGCTCTCGGGCTGCGAGGTGCTCAACGAAGTGGTCCTCAACCAGGTGCTCTTCCGCTTCGCGGACGACTCGACGACCGATGCCGCGCTCGCCTCGGTCCAGGCGAGCGGCGAGGCATGGATGAGCGGTACCGAGTGGGACGGCCGGCGGGCGATCAGGCTTTCCGTCTCGTCCTGGCGGACGACCGAGCGCGACGTCGACCGCGCCGTCGCGGCGTTCGCGGCAGCGCTCGCCTGAAAGACCTCCGACCGTAGTCCGGGGTACCGTCGCCGACATGCCGCCGCGCGTCCGCCCCGCCCAGGGAGAGGCGCTCGCCGCGTGGGGGCTGTGGGCGGCGGTGCTCCTCGCGATCGTCGTCACGTACGCACGCCTCGGGCCGGACGAGCTCTACCACGTGTCGCGCGGGGGCCTGGCGGGCGGGCTCTCGCGGGCGCTCGTCGAGGCGAACTTCCCCGTGGCGCTCGCCGCCATCGCGCTCGTGCTCGTGGCGATGACGGTTCTGTCGAGCCGAGCCTGGTGGGTCGCCGGGCCGGCGCTCGCGCTCTGTGCCGTGACCGCCTGGCCCGGGGTCGTCGACCAGGACGACCTCGACGCGCGGTGGGTCAACGCGATTCCCGCCCTCGGTGTCGCGCTCGCGCTGGGCCTGACCGTCGCCGCGACCCGGCGGGCCGGGTATCGGTTCGTCCCGCGGCTTCGCCTCGACCTGTTACGGATCGTGCTCGCGGCCCTCACGCTGTTCGTCTCGATCCCATGGATCTCGGCGCTACTCGGCTTCTACCTGCCCGACGGGCTCTTCATCATGGAGCGGCCGGGAATCGAAAACGGGACGATGATCGCGGCCGTCCATCTGGGCGAGCACCACGGGTTCATGGGCACGCTGCTCTTCTGGACTGCGCTCCTGCTCTCGCGGCCCGTGGCGGTGATCGGCGGCCGCCTCGGGACGGTCGTGAGGGCCTACCTCTCGATCGCGGCCGCGTACGGCGCCGTGAACATGACACAAGACGCGTGGAACGAGCAGCTCTGGAAGCGCGACGTCGTCGACTGGAAGATCCCCTCTGCCCTCCTGCCCGCGCTCCAGCCGATCTGGCTCGTCACACTCTCCCTCGCGTGCGTCGTGGCGGTCCTGCTCCGACGCGAGCGGCGCGCGGCGCCCGCCACGGCCTGAGGCTGCGCGGTCAGGCCTCGTCGCCGGGCGCCTCGGCGGCGCGTTCCTGGATCTCGTCGACGACCGTGGGGTCGGCAAGGGTGGTGGTGTCGCCGAGCCGGCGGTGCTCTGCGACGTCTCGGAGCAGGCGGCGCATGATCTTGCCGGACCGCGTCTTCGGCAGCTCGGGAGTGAAGACGATGTTGGCGGGCTTCGCGATCGCTCCGATCTTGGCCGCGACGTGATCGCGGAGCTCGTCGAGCATCTCGACGGAGCCGTCGTCGCCGCCCTTGAGGGTGACGTAGGCGACGATCGCTTGTCCCGTGACGGCGTCGGTGCGACCGCAGACGGCCGCCTCGGCGACCCGCGGGTGGTCGACGAGTGCGGACTCGACCTCGATCGTGGAGATGCGGTGGCCCGAGACGTTCATCACGTCGTCGACGCGGCCGAGGAGCCAGAAGTCGCCGTCCTCGTCGATCCGGGCGCCGTCGCCCGCGAAGTAGAGGCCGGGGAACCGCTCCCAGTAGGTCGCGTGGAAGCGGGCCTCGTCGCCGAAGATCCCGCGGGTCATCGCAGGCCACGGCCTGTCGAGGACGAGGTAGCCGCCCCCCTGCTCGACTCGCTCGCCCTGCTCGTTGACGATGCCGGCCGAGACGCCGGGGAAGGGTTTCGTGGCCGAGCCCGGCTTCGTGGTCGTGACACCCGGGAGCGGGGTGATCATCACCATCCCGGTCTCTGTCTGCCACCAGGTATCGACGACGGGGCAGCGGGCTCCGCCGACGTGCTCGTGGTACCAGATCCAGGCCTCGGGGTTGATCGGCTCGCCGACCGAGCCGAGCAGCCGGAGCGACGAGAGGTCGTGCGCCTCGGCGTGCTCGGGGCCCCACTTCATGTGCGCGCGGATCGCGGTCGGAGCCGTGTAGAGGATCGTCACCCCGTAGCGCTCGACGATCGACCACCACCTCTCGTGGTCGGGGAAGTCGGGAGTTCCCTCGTAGAGCACCGAGGTCGCGGCGTTGCACAGAGGGCCGTAGACGATGTACGAGTGCCCGGTGATCCAGCCGATGTCGGCTGCGCACCAGTAGACGTCGCGCTCGGCCTTGAGGTCGAAGATGAAGTGGTGCGTCGCCGCGACGCCGACCAGATAGCCGGCCGTCGTGTGGACGATCCCCTTTGGCTTCGCGGTGGTGCCGGACGTGTACATCAGGAACAGCAGGTCCTCGCTGTCCATCGGCTCGCAGGGGCACGACGCGGGGTCGTCCTCGACGTCGATCTCGTGCAGCCAGCGGTCGCGCCCCTCCTGCATCGGCACGTCGTTTCCCGTGCGGCGTAGCACGAGGCAGGCGCGGACCTGCGGCGCGTCCGCCATCGCCTCGTCGGCGGTGGCCTTGAGCGGCACGGGCTTGCCGCGCCGCCACGCCTCGTCCTGGGTGACGAGCACCTCGCAGCCCATGTCGACCATGCGGCCCGAGAGCGAGTCGGCCGAGAAGCCGCCGAACACCACGGTGTGGGGCGCCCCGAGACGCGTGCACGCCAGCATCGCGATCGCAAGCTCCGGGACCATCCCCATGTAGATCGCGACCGGCGTGCCCTTCCCGACGCCGACTCCCTTGAGTCGGTTCGCCATCCGCACGACCTCGCGCTGGAGCTCGGCGTAGGTGAGCGAGCGCGTGTCGCCCGGTTCGCCCTCCCAGTGGTAGGCGACCCGCTCGCCGAGCCCGGCCTCCACGTGGCGGTCGACGCAGTTGTACGCGACGTTGAGCTTGCCGCCCAGATACCACTTCGCGAACGGCAGCTCCCATTCGTAGAGGGTGTCGAACGGCTCGAACCAGCTCACCCGCTCGCGACCCTCGCGCTCCCAGAACGCGTCGGGCTCGAGGTCGTAGATGGCCGGCTGCGCGTTCGCCTGAGCCGCGAACGCCGGGTCCGGCGGGAACCGCCGCTCCTCGTCGAGCAGGGTCTCGATCGCACGGTCGCTCATCGCGCCGTTTCTACCACGCTCCGAGCCGGATCGAGGTCGTAGGGGAGGTCGTTGAGGGTCTCGCAGCCGTCCTCCGTGACGAGGACCAAATCCTCGAGCCGCACGCCCCCGAACCCGTGTCGGTAGAGGCCGGGCTCGAGCGTGATCACGTCCCCCGCCACGAGCTCGTGGCCCTTCTTCGAGAGCCCCGGCGCCTCGTGCACGTCCAGGCCGACGCCGTGGCCGAGCCCGTGGTTGAAGCCCTCTCGGAGCACCGTGCCCTTCGGCCGCGAGAGGCCGGTCGGGTACCCGAGGCCCTCGTAGAAGCGGCAGACCTCCTGCCAGAGCTCCGCGCCGTGCGCTCCCGGTCGGACGAGCTCCCGGACGAGGTCGAGCGCCTCGCGGGTGTGGTCGTGCCACACCACGAGCTCGGGGTCGGGAGACCCGACCGAGAACGTCCGGGTCATGTCCGAGAAGCACGTGCTCTCGACGTCCCGCGGAAACAGGTCGCAGACGATCACGTCGTCGTTCGCGAGGCGGCCGGAGCCCTGGTGATGACCGTCCGCGGCCTGCGCGCCGTGCGCGACGATCGCGTCGTCGCCGCGGCAGCCGAGCTCGGCGAAGGCAGCGTCCGCTGCAGCCCGCAGGAGCTCCGACGTGAGCGGCTCGCCGTCGATCGACCGGCCGCCGTCGCCGGGCTCGGATCGTGCGAGCAGCTCTGCGATCGCGCGCATCCCGGCCTCGCCCGCCCTCGTCGCCCGGCGGATGCCGTCGAGCTCGAACGCCGTCTTCCGGCGCCGCCGGAGGTCGAAGAATCCCTGGTCGGGAACCAACTCGATCCCCGCGGCCCGCAGCGCGTCCGCGACCCGCAGCGGGAACGCGTCGGGCACGCGCGCACGCGTGATCCCGAGCGACTGGACGGAGCGCACCGCGTGGGTCGCGTCGATCTCGTAGTAGTCGACCCCTGCCTCGATCAGGTCGTCCACCGAGATCGTCTCGGACGGGACGATCTCGACGGAAGGCTCGACGACCGAGATGCGGTCTCCCTCGATGCTCCATACGACCGCGATCCGCCGGTCGCCGACCTCCGCGTAGAGGAACGGGTCGCCGATGTGGAGCGGCAGCTCGTGTCGCAGCTCCGAGCAGCGGTCGGTGTCGCCGAAGATCAGGAGATCCATGAACCGAGCCTATCGGCGGGTCGGCCGGTGAGGCGTGGGTAGGGTGGAACGGATGACGACGGCGCTCGTCGAGCTCAAGCGGCGGCTGGCGGAGGTCTCCGACGTCTCGCGTGCCGCGGGCGTCCTGGGCTGGGATCAGCGCGTGACGATGCCGCCGTGCGGCACCGAGGCGCGGGCCGATCAACTCGCGACGCTCGGCCGAATCGCGCACGAGCGGTTCGTCGACGACGAGGTCGGCCGTCTCCTCGACGACGCGGGACCACAGGTCGCCTCGCTCGAGTACGACTCCGACGACGCGAGCCTCGTGCGAGTCACGCGGCGAGACTGGGAGAAGGCGCGCCGCGTGCCCGCGGAGCTGCGCGAGGAGATGACCCGCGAGGGCGCGCGCGGCCACCACGCCTGGGTCGAGGCGAGGCGCGACAACGACTACGCCTCGTTCCGTCCGTACCTCGAGCGCAACCTCGAGCTGAAGCGACGCTACGTCGAGTGCTTCGAGTGGTCCGACAGCCCGTACACGCCGCTCCTCGACGACTACGAGCCCGGGATGCTGACGACCGAGGTGCGCGACGTCTTCGCCGTGCTCCGTCCGGCGCTCAGCGACCTCGTCGCCTCCGCGCCGGAGATCGACGCCTCCTTCCTCAAGGGCGACTTCGTCCCCGACGACCAGCGTGCGTTCGCCGAGCGCGTGCTCGACACGCTGGGCTTCGACGAGGGCGCGTGGCGGCTCGATCCGACGGCGCATCCGTTCTGCACCTCGTTCTCGAACCGGGACGTCCGCCTGACGACTCGCTATCACCCGGACGACCTCGAGTCGGTCT
>DASSVY010000367.1:0-6248 GCA_035705535.1 Gaiella sp.
GGAGGTCCTCCAGCACCAGGACGGTCGGCTGCTCGCAAAGCCGTGCGCGGAGAGCGCCGAATACATCCGCCGGCGAGGCACCGACGCGCACGAGCTCGGCGAGCTCGCCGTCCCCTTCGGTGACGTCGAGGAACGGGCCGAGGGGGCGCGGCGTTGACAGTGGGTCGCATGCGCCGACGAGAATGCGCGCCCGGTCGTCGACAGCGTCGCAAAATCCGCGCGCGAGCGAGGTCTTGCCGGCACCCGCTTCGCCCGCGACGAACACCACCCGCCCGCGGCCGATGCGCGCGTCGCTGAGCGCCTCGAACAGCGTCGCGAACTGCTCGTCCCGTTCGAGGAGGCCGCCGCCTGCGTGCGCGGCGTGGACCTTCAGACTCATGGGTTGATCCTGACCCCGGTCATGTCGCGACGCAAGTCGCCGGAGCTACGATCGGCGAAGCGAACGAGCGAAGGAGCGTGTGGAGATGGCAATCGTCGAGGCAGACCCGAAGCTCGGAGCCCAGATCGTCGCGGACGCGAAGGAGCACGTCCTCTACTCGTGGTCGGTTCAGAGTCAGATCGACCCTATCCCGGTCGCGGGAGCGCAGGGGCGGCATTTCTGGGACTACGACGGAAAGCGCTACCTGGACTTCGCCTCCCAGCTCGTCAACGTCTCGATCGGCCATCAGCACCCCAAGATCATCCAGGCGATCAAGGACCAGGCAGACCAGCTCTGCACGATCGGCCCCCCGCTGGCGAGCGAGTCCCGCTCGACGCTCGGCCGGATGCTCGCCGAGGTCACTCCCGGCGACCTGTCCGTCTCGTTCTTCACCAACGGTGGCGCGGAGGCGAACGAGAACGCCGTGAAGCTCGCGCGCCTCGCCACCGGACGCAACAAGATCATCGCGCGCTATCGCTCGTACCACGGCGCGACGAACGGCGCCGTGACGCTGACGGGCGACCCGCGCCGCTGGGCGGTCGAGCCGGGGATGCCGGGTGTCGTGCGGATGTTCGATCCGTACACGTACCGCTGCCCCGCCGGTCATCCCGATCCATGCCCGGTGTGCACGGGCGCGCCGCACCTCGAGGAGATCCTCGACTACGAGGGCGCCCACACCGTCGCCGCGGTGATCCTCGAGACGGTGACGGGGACGAACGGCATCATCCCGCCGCCCGACGGCTACCTCCGAGCGATCCGGAACGTCTGCGATCGCCACGGGATCCTGCTGATCCTCGACGAGGTGATGGCCGGCTTCGGACGGACCGGCCGCTGGTTCGCGTGCGACCACTGGGACGTCGTCCCCGACATCCTCACGGTCGCCAAGGGAATCAACTCCGGGTACGTTCCGCTCGGCGCGATGATCGCGCGCGGCGAGATCGTCGACGGGATCCGCGACCGGTTCTTTCCCGGCGGGCTGACGTACGCCGGACATCCGCTGGCGTGCGCCTCGGGCGTGGCCTCGATCGAGGCGTTCCGGGAGGAGGGCGTGGTCGAGAACGCGGCCGCGATGGGCCAGTGGTTCGGCGACGCGCTGAACAGCCTCGCCGACCGGCACCCCTCGATCGGCGACGTGCGTGGTCTCGGCTGCTTCTGGGGCATCGAGCTCGTGAAGAACAGGGATACGCGCGAGATGCTCGTTCCGTACAACGCCTCCGGCGAGGCGGCCGCACCGGTCGCCAGGCTCGCGAAGGCGGCGCTGGAGCGGGGCCTGTACCTGATGACCCACTGGAACGTGGTCATGGTCGTGCCGCCGCTGACGATCACGCCCGACGAGGCGGAGGAGGGCGTCGAGATCCTTGACGACGTGCTCGCCCTCGCGGACGAGCACGTCGTCTAACCGGCCGTCCTAGGACGGTGCACCGCCCGCGGGGTGCCTCGCGTGAGTGCAGCCCGTACGCGCCGACGGCGCGCAGTGCCACGACGCCAAGCGCGCCCAAGACTCTCGCGTCCCGCGACTCGAACGACACGCCGTCGGCGCTGCGCACCGGCAACGGAGTCGACCGCAGGCAGGAGCGCCGGCCCACAGCCCGAGGGTTCAGGATCGGGTGAGGAACGCGGCGACAGCGGTCGCCGTCTCGTCGAGCGCATCCCAGAGCACCGTATGCCCGCCGGGAACCGTGACGACCTCCAGCAGCTCGCCGAGCGCGTCGCGGTGCGCGTCGAGTAGGTGGTCGTACGGGAGGTACGACTGCTCGCCGAGGACGAGCAGGGTCGGCACGCGGACCGACTCGAACGCCGGCGGCGCGCTCGCCATCTCGCCGTAGGCAGCGACGACGACGGCCTGCGAGTAGCGGTAACGCCAGCCGTCGGACCCCTCGACGAGATGCTGGCGGAGCTCGTCCTCGACGAGCGTCCGCGGTGCGAGGTGGAGCTGGCTCTCCTCGTAGCGCCGGTCTATCGTCTCGGCGAAGCTCGGGTAGAGGCGCTCCTTGCGGGCATTCTCGGCTGCCCAGAGCGCGACCTGCGGCGGCACCAGGATCGCCGGGTCGAGCAAGACGAGCCGGTCGACGGCGCCGCGGTGCGCCGCGGCCCACTCGAAGGCGAGCCGGCCGCCGAACGAGTGTCCGAGCCAGGTACGCGCGTCACCGTCGATCGCCGTTTCGAGGTGCGCCAGGTGGTCGCCGATCCGCCAGGGCGGCTCGCGGCCGGAATCGCCGTGTCCGTGCAGGTCGGGTGCGACCACGCGGTAGCGCGGCGCGAGCCGGTTAGCGAGCGCCTCGAAATGCCCACCCCACGAGGTCACGCCATGGAGGCACACGATCGCGGCACCGCGCTCGTCGCCAAAGCGCCGGACGTGGATCCCGCTCATCGGCCGCCCCCGATCCCCGCGAGCCGCGAGCGCTCCGGTCCACGCCCCCCGCTAGGGGCGCCAGGCCCCCTGGAGTCACCGTAGCTCCGAACCTCCGCCGGCGGTGTGCCCACTTGGTCTCGACTCTCGCGCGTCGTCCGACCCGTCGCGACGGCGCTCAGCCCTGCTCGTCGAGCGTCTCGAGCGACCCAGGCACCAGCTCGGTGCGCCGGCTGCTCGCGTCCTTGACGAGCGACCAGATCACCACGCCGTCGCGGTCGATCAGAAACGTTCCGCGGATCGGGGCGCCGATCTCCTCGTTGAACACGCCGTAGCTCTTCGCCGCGATGCCGTGTCCCCAGAAGTCCGAGGCGAACGTGTACTCCGCGCCGAGCTCGCGCTTCCAGGCCTGACGGGCTGCCGGCGCGTCGCATGAGACGAACACGATCTCGGTGTTGGCGTTCAGGAACGACTCGAGATTCTCCTGGAGATCCTGCGCCTCCTCCGCGCACACCTCGGTGAACGCGAAGGGGTGGAACACGAGCAGGACGTTCGCGCGGCCGAGGTAGTTCGAGAGACGGACCGTAGGAAGGTCGCGAGACTCCACGAGCTCGAACTCGGGAGCCATGTCACCCGTTCCGATCGTCACGCCTCGCCTCCTCCGTGTCCTCTCCGGTGGACGACGGACGATAGTAGGTCCGCCCGTGCAGCCCTTCGGGGAGGTAGTGCGCAGGCGCCGAGGCGGGATCGGCGTGCGGGGAGACGTACCCGGCGCCATGCCCACGCGCGGCTGCCGCACGGTAGTGCGAGTCCCGCAGCATCGCGGGCGGCTCCGCGATGCCCTCGCGCCGAACGTCCTCCCGCGCCTGCCAGATCGCCTGCGCGACGGCGTTCGACTTCGGTGCGAGCGCGACGTGGATCGCCGCCTGGGCGAGGTTGAGCTGTGCTTCGGGCAGACCGACGTGCTCCAGTGCCTGCGCCGCTGCGACGGCGACGACGAGCGCGGTCGGATCGGCGTCGCCGACCTCCTCGCTCGCGGCGATCACGATCCGGCGGGCGAGAAATCGCGGATCCTCCCCGCCTTCCAGCATCGCCGCGAGGTAGTAGACCGCTGCGTCCGGGTCGCTGCCGCGCATCGACTTGATGAACGCGGACGTCAAGTCGTAGTGGCGGTCGCCGTCGCGGTCGTACCGGAGCGGTCGCTTGCGCGCTGCGTCCTCGACGTGGCCGACCGCGAGCGGCTGACCGGCGGTCGACGCGGTGTCCCACGCGAGCTCCAGCGTCTGGAGCGCCGTCCGCGCGTCGCCGCCTGCCCTGCGCGCGATCTCCGCCGAGACATCGCCCGGGACGTCGGCGCCGAGCGCTTCGGCGCCGCGCACGATCACGTACTCGAGGTCGTCGAGCGACAGCGGCTCCAGCTCGATCACGGTGCAGCGGGAGAGGAGCGCCTGGTTGACCTCGAAGTACGGGTTCTCCGTCGTCGCGCCGATCAGCGTGACCAGCCCGTCCTCCACGGCGTGGAGCACGGAGTCCTGCTGGCGCTTGTCGAAGCGGTGGATCTCGTCGATGAACAGGAGCGTCCGCACGGCGCTTCCGCCGAGCCGGTCACGTGCCCGTGTGATCACGGCACGCACGTCGTCGATCCGGGCCGACACCGCGGACAGCTCCTCGAACGCCGCCGCCGAGCTCTCCGCGACGATGCGCGCGATCGTCGTCTTGCCGACGCCCGGCGGGCCGTGGAGGATCATCGACGGCGCTCGGCCTTCTGCGATCGCGCGGCCGAGCGCGGTCTCCGGGCCGACGACGCCCTGCTGACCCACGAGCTCGTCGAGCGTGCGCGGCCGGACGCGGTGCGCGAGCGGGCCCGTGCGTGCGGCCTGCTCGGCCGCGGCGTCGCCGAACAGGTCTCCCATGAGCGCCAGTATGCTCCGAGTCATGTCACAGGCGAGCGAGGACTACGACTCTCCGATCCTTCCCGGGGACGCGCCCTCCGACTACGAGCGGTACCTGAACACCCTCGAGCTGCTCGAGCTCCAGAAGGCGCCCGACGAGCGAGTCCACCGCGACGAGCTCCTCTTCCAGGTCGTCCATCAGTCGTCGGAGCTCTGGCTGAAGCTCGCGACGAGCGACGTCGAGGAGGCCGCGCGGCTCACCGAGGCCGGCGAGGTCGCGGAAGCGGCGCGGATGCTCCGCCGCCCGCTCCGCTGCATGCGGATCGTCACCGACCAGCTCGACATGCTCGAGGAGCTCTCGCCGTGGGAGTACCAAGAGATCCGCAAGGTGCTCGGCCACGGGAGCGGGTTCGACTCGCCCGGCTGGCGCAGCCTTCGCGCACAGCTGCCTCGCCTCGGCCAGGCCTTCCATGCGCGCCGCCGTGAGGCGGGGCTGACCGTCGCCGAGCTGTACGTGCAGCGCCGGGACCACGACGCCCTCTACCGCCTAGCGGAGTCGCTGATCGAGCTCGACGAGTGGTGCCAGCAGTGGCGGATCCGCCACTACCGCGTCGTCGCGCGCGTGATCGGCGACGGCGTCGTCGGGACCCAGGGCACGCCGGTCGAGGTGCTGGGCCGCCTCGTCCAGACCGTCGTCTTCCCGGAGCTCTGGGAGGTCCGGAACGAGCTCACGGCGCGGTCCAAGGCCGAGTCCGGTTGAGCCTCCGCGAGGAGGCCACCGAGCTTCTCCGGGCGCTCATCCGCATCGATACCGTCAATCCGCCCGGCAACGAAACCATCGCCGCGAAAGCACTTCAGGACTATCTCGCCGGCAACGGGATCGAGAGCGAGCTTCTGGCCCAGACGCCGGAACGCGCGAACCTCGTCGCGCGACTCCCCGGCGGCGACGGCCTGAGCCTGCTGCTGATGGCGCACACGGACACGGTGCTCGCAGATCCCGGCGAGTGGGAGCGAGACCCGTGGTCGGGCGATCTCGTCGACGGTGAGGTCTGGGGCCGCGGCGCGCTCGACATGAAGGGCCACGTCGCGGCGGTCACAGTCGCGTTCGCCTCGCTCGCCCGCGAGGGCGTTCGGCCGCCCGGCGAGGTCGTGCTCGCGCTGACCGCCGACGAGGAAGTCGGCGCCGAGCCGATCGGGATGTCGTGGCTCGTCGCGAACCATCCGGCCGCCGTACGTGCGGACTTCGCGGTCAACGAGGGCGGGGGCGAGCGGTACGAGCTCGGAGGCCGCGTCGTCTACCTCTGCGCCGTCGGCGAGAAGGCCACCGCGCCGTTCCGCCTACGACTTCACGGGCGCGCGGGCCACGCGTCAGATCCGCACGCGGCCGACAACGCCCTCCTGCACGCCGCGCCGGTGCTCGAGGCGCTCGGCCGCTTCGGGTTCGAGCCCACCCTGATCCCCGAGGTCGAGGCGTTCCTCGCGCAGGTGCTCGGGGAGGCCCCGCCCGTCGACGCAGCGCTCGAGCGGGCCGGCGCAGTCGACCCGCTGGCTGCGCAGCTGCTCGCGCCGCTCCTCTCGGCAACGCTCT
>DASSVY010000368.1:0-4782 GCA_035705535.1 Gaiella sp.
GGATGTTGTCCTCGAGGATGCTCGTCACGACCGACGCGACCCCGTCGGGGATCACGCGCTTGCGGTGGCGCTCCCGCGCCCACCGCGTGTCGAGCTTGCCGCTCGGCAGCAGCACCTTCCGGATCGCCGTCGGCTCCGAGTAGACACCCCCGGCGGCCAGCGTCGCGTAGGCAGAGGCCATGTCGAGCGGCGAGACGGCGATCGAGCCCAGGCCCATGGCAGGGACGTACTGGCCCTTGACCGCGAGCGGCGTCCGCACGCCGAGTCGCTTCGCCATCGCGGCGACGCCGCCGGGCCCGACGTCCAGGGTCAGCTGTGCGTACACGGTGTTGTCGGAGCGGAGCGTCGCGTTGGTGACCGACGTCCAGCCGGTGTAGCTCGAGTCGTACGTCTTCACGCACCACCACGTCTCGTCCTCGCAGCTCCCCGTCTCGCCGGGCCGGTACGTGAACGGCGCCGAGACGTAGTACGTCGAGTCCGGGTCCATGCCGCGGTCGACCGCCGCGGTGAGCACGAACGTCTTGAACGTCGAGCCAGGCTGCCTGCGGGCCTGCGAGAGCAGGTTGAACTGGTTGTTCGCGCGGCCCGGGACGATCGCGGTCATCGCGCGGATCGCGCCCGAGCCCGGGTCGATCGAGATCACCGCCGCGGCCGGGTCGTCGCGGCGCGTGAGTGTCCCCGAGATCGCGACGTGGGCAAGACGCTGCAGGCGCGGCTGGATCGTCGTGTACACGCGCAGCCCGCCAGAGCGGACCGTTTCCGCGCCGTACGCCCCGACGAGCTGGTTCCGCACGAACCCGAAGAAGTACGGCTCGCGAATCTCCTCGTAGAGGTTCCCGGGATGGAGCCCGGCGGAGCGGCTTCGGCTGGCGCTCGCGTACTGCTTGGGGGTGATCACCCCCTCCCGCAGCATCGCGCGGAGGACGAGGTTGCGTCGCGCCACGGCGGCGGCCGGGTCGACGAACGGGTCGTAGGCCGAAGGCGCCTTCGTCAGCCCGGCGAGCAGCGCCGACTGCGAGAGGGTCAACCGGCTCGCGGAGCGCGAGTAGTACGTGTGCGCCGCGGCCTCGGCGCCGTAAGCGAGGTTCCCGTAGAAGACGGAGTTGAGATAGTGGGCGAGGATCCACTGCTTCGACCGCTTGCGGTCGAGCTTCACGGCCAGGCAGGCCTCGGTGACCTTCCGCTCGACAGTTCGCTCGTTCGAGATGTAGAGCGTGCGGACGAGCTGCTGGGTAATCGTCGAGCCGCCTTCGACGACGCGGCCGGCGTTGACGTCGCGCCACAGCGCGCGCGCGATCCCCTCGGCGTCGATCCCGCCGTGCGAGTAGAAACGCCGGTCCTCGATCGCGACCGTCGCCAGCGGCAGCCAGCGCGACATCCGCGTCAGCGGCACGACCTGGCGGTTCCGCTCCGCCGGGATCGAGCCGAGCAGCGAGCCGTCGGCGGCGTAGACGAACGTGTTCTGTCCGATCTTCACGGGATGGAGCGCGGAGAGGTCGCAGCGCGGAGCGAAGGTCATCACCGCGGTCGCGCCCGCGATGCCTGCGGCGACGAGCACCGCGCCGGCAAGCAGCAGCGCGACGAGGCGGCCGCGGTGGCCGGACCGCTGCCTGCGGCGCCGGGGGCGGATCGGCGTCGGCGCTGGCCTGCGCCTCGGGCGCGGTCGCCGCGAGGGGCTCATTGGGCGATGGTAGCCATGGTCTCCAAAGGTTCTCCACTGCGGGTCCCGCACCTCGCCCTCCCCTCGAGGAGGCGGTATCGTCGGCCGGGTGCGGGGCGACGTTCGCAGGGTCGTGGCCGCCACGCGGAGCGGGCCTCGGTGACGCCTCGCCGCCGCCGATGAGAGGTGCCCTGGCGATCTTCGCCTGGAGCCGGCTCGCGATCTGGGGGATCGCGGCCGCGACGGTGCTCCTGTTCGACGATCACCTGAACCCGTCGCGCGGGCGCTGGGACACGCCGCGGCTGCACGAGCTGGGCGACTGGTTCGACGTGCTCGCGCGCTGGGACAGCGACTGGTACCTCCGGATCGCCGAGTCCGGTTACCGCTGGCCGTCCAGCACGCCGGCCTTCTTCCCGCTCTACCCCGCTGCCGTCGCCGTCGTCGGGCGGGTGCTCGGCGACCGCTTCCTCCTCGGCGGCGTCCTCGTCTCGCTGGCCGCGTCGGCGGCTGCGTTCGTCCTGCTGTTCGAGGTCGTCCGGCTGCGGCTCGGCCGGCGGGACGCGCGCCGCGCGGTGCTCTACCTCGCGGTCTTCCCGACGTCGCTCTTCCTCGGCGTGGTCTACGGCGAGGGGTTGTTCCTCGCCCTCGCGATCGGGACCTTCCTCCTCGCGGAGCGCGGCCGGCTCGGCTGGGCGGCCGTCGCCGCGGGGCTCGCCATGCTCACCCGCGCCCAGGGCCTCGCGCTGCTTCCCGCGCTCGCGCTGTTCGCCTGGCGCTCGGAGCGTCGGGCTCACTCGCTCGCGCTGCTCGCGGTTCCCGCCGCGCTGTTCCTCGTCTACCCGATCGTCCTCCAGGTCTGGATCGGGCACGGCCTCGCATTTCTCGACGCGCAGGGCATCTGGGATCGCTCGCTCGCGCCACTCGGTCCACTGGGCGGCCTCGTGCAGGCGATCGGCGAAGGGGACGTGCTCGGGCCGCTGCTCGCGGTCGCGCTCGTCGGCCTCGCGGTGCTGGCCTGGCGCGTGCTCGGCGCGCCGTACGGCGTCTACGCCCTCGTCACCCTCGCGATCCCGATGGCGTTCCCGTCCGAGCGGCTCGGCGGCCTGTACTCGTTCCCGCGGCTCGCGCTGGCGGCATTCCCGTGTCTCGCGGCCCTCGCAGTGCTGGGCCGGGACCGCCGCGTGAACGTCGCCGTCGTCGTGGTTCTCGGCGCCGCCCTCGTGGTGGACGTGGTTCGATGGTCGCTGTGGTACTGGGTGTCATGACCGAGGTTCCGCGGCCGCGTCTCGTCGGCTGGGCGATCCTCGTCACGGCGCTCGCCGCACTCTCGTACGCCGCCAACCTGGCCGACACGGGCGACACGCCCGACGACCTGCTCTTCCGCTGGTCGTCCGCAGTCGGTGGGCTGATCCAGTACGCGATCATCCTCGCGATCGTCCTCCTCATCGCCCGTGGGATCGCTCCGGCGACGCTCGGGCTCAGACGTCCGATCGCGTGGACGTCCGCCGCCGGCCGCATCGCGGCTGCACTCGTCGCGATCTGGGTGATCGGCGCCGCCCTCAACCCCTTTCTCCCCGCTGGAAAGGAGCAGGGCCTCGTCCCCGACAAGTGGGATCCCGGTCACGCGGCGCCGTTCGTCGCGAACTTCATCGTCGTCGCCGCCGTTGCGCCGGTGGTCGAAGAGCTCACGTACCGTGGCCTCGGCTTCGCCGCCGTGCGCGACGCCTTCGGCAACTGGCCGGCGGTCGTCGTGACGGCGATCGCGTTCGGCCTCGCGCACGGACTGTTCATCGCGCTGCCGGTGCTGACGATCTTCGGCCTGATCCTCGCCTGGGTTCGGCTGACGACCGGGAGCATCTACCCGACGATCGCGCTGCACGCACTCTTCAACGGGATCGCCCTGATCCTGGCGGTGACGGTGTGACCGGCACGGACCAGCGGTTCGCGGAGCTGCGCCGGCTGATCGGGGAGAACGATGGGGCGATCGTCGAGGCCGTGAACGTGCGTCTGCGGCTCGTCGACGAGCTCTGGCAGCTGAAGGCGGAACGAGGGGATGCGCGTCTCGACCGGGAGCGGGAGCAGCGACTGCGAGACGAGCTCCGCGCGGCGAACGAGGGGCCCCTCTCGCAGGACGGGCTCGACCGGCTCGTCGGGGAGCTGCTCGAGCTCACGAAGCGCGAGCTCGGCGCGAAGGACTAGTCCGGCTCGTCCTCGCCGGTGGCGAACTCGTCCGGGGTGACCCGGTCGAGGAACTGCCGGAACTCGTTCATGTCGACGTCGCCGAGGCTCATCACGCTGCCGGTGTGCGCGAAGTCCGGCTCGTCGCCCTCGAACTGCACGCCGGACTCTTCGATCACGTCGTCGGCGGCGTAGATCTTCGCGTCCGCCCGAAGCGCGATCGCGATCGCATCGGAGGTGCGCGAGTCGATCTCGATCTCCGTCCCGTTCAGCACGAGCGTGATCTGCGCGAAGAAGGTGCTGTCCCGCAGCTCTGTGACCGTGACACGCTCCACGGCCGCGTCGAGCGAGTCGATGATCGAGCACGTGAGGTCGTGCGTGAGCGGCCGCGGCGGGTCCTGGCCCTGGAGGCGCATGAGGATCGCGGCCGCCTCGGGATGGCCGATCCAGATGGGGAGGAACGTGCGCCCTTCGGCCGTTCGGAGGAGGACGATCGGCTGCTTGCCGACGAGGTCGAAGCTCACGCCGTAGACCGTCATCTCCTGCATGACCCGTTCCTGAGTGTAGCCCTGCCTTGTCGGCGCAAGACGGGATCCGCCGAGAGCTCCGCCCGGGTTTCCGAGTCGAGTTGCGGAAGTGAGCCGGCGAAACTGCCTTCGCTACACTCGGCAGCCGCGCGGGCGATTAGCTCAGTCGGTTAGAGCGCCGCTCTGATAAGGCGGAGGTCCCTGGTTCGAATCCAGGATCGCCCACTCTCTCTTGCGCCTGAGACGGCAATCTGCCGAGCAGATCGCCGTCTCGCGAAAACCCTGAAGGCGTCCGCTGTCGCGGCCGCAACTGCTCCGCAGCGGCCTTGCGGGCCGTGGTGAGCGATACGCCCGCGTGCCATGCCGATCGCACGTCCGTGCGCTTCTCACGCCGAGGGCCGTGTCTACACTGAGAAG
>DASSVY010000369.1:0-8596 GCA_035705535.1 Gaiella sp.
GCCCTCGGGCAGCGTGAAGGAGGAGCCGTTCGCGGACGGTGTCTCCGAGGGTGTGGTCTCCGGCGTCTGCTGCGCAGGCGTCTCGGTTGTGGTCGAAGGCGTGGTCGAAGGCGTCGTCGAGGGAGTGGTGGTCGTCACAGACGGCGTCGTCGTGCCCTCGTCGGAGGCGGGCTTTGGTCCGCCGCGCAGAAGCAGCAGCGCGACCACGATCACCACGCCGAGAACCCCGGCGACCACGAGCCCGGCGACGATCCGGCGGCGCTCGACGACCGCGCGACGGGCCTCGGAGGCTGGGGACGGCGGGGGCATGCGCTCTGCCTCGCCGACGTCCGCGACAAGGCCCTCTTGCGAGGGGGCCGCCTGCCCGCGCCCGGGCTGCTCGACGGCGTTCTCGCTCCAGTCGTAGTCGGCGACGTCGCCGAGCCAATCGTCTTCCGGCTCGTCGAGCCGGGCCGCGCCGCGCACACCCGAACCCTGCATACGAGCCATGGTAGGGGGAGACTCGGCGCATACGGTGAGCTGGGATCCGCTAACTGCGCGCATCCGTCCCGACGGCCGCGCCTGACGGCGGGCTTCGCGCGAGGTCGGAGGGGCTGGGAGGCTGCCTCATGCAGCCTCCCTCAGCGGCTCGACGGGCGTGTCCGCGGCCTCGGCCGCGCTCGCCGGGGCGAGCAGGGTCGACGAGAGCACCGCGCCCACGAGCGCGAGCATCGCGAGCACGAGGAGCGCGACGCGGTAGCCGTGGGCCAGCGAGTCGGCGGTGGCCGCGCCGGTGACGCCGGCGACCACGAAGCTGGCGGCGATCGCGTTCACGACGGCGAGGCCGACCGCGCCGCCCACCTGGCGGCTCGTGTTGAGGAGGCCGGACGCGACTCCGGCGTCCGCGGGCATCACGCCCTGCATCCCCGCGATCGTCATCGGGATGAAGCACAGCGAGAGGCCGATCCCGTTGAGCACGAACGGACCGAAGAGGTCGACGTCGTACCGGGCCGGCACGGGCAGCCGTGCGATGAGCGCGAGCGAGATGGTGAGAAGCACGAGCCCGGCTGTCAGCACGCGCCGCGCGCCGAAGCGGGTCACGAGCGCCTGCGCGCCGTTCGAGACGACCGCGATGGTGACCGCCACGGCGGCAAACGCCCCGCCCGTCTCGACCGCCGAGTATTGGAGGACATCCTGCATGTACAGCGTCAGCAGGAAGAACTCCGAGAACGCGATCGAGGCGACGATCGTGGTGACCGCGTTCCCCACCGCGAACGTCCTGATGCGGAACATGCGCAGCGGCAGGAGCGGCGCGACGGTGCGCGCCTCGATGGCGACGAACGCCGCCGCGAGCGCCGCAGACGCCCCGAACAACATCAGCGCACGCACGCTGCCGAAGCCGTCGTCCGTCGCGACTGTCAGCCCGTACACGAGCAGCATCACCGCACCGGTCGCCGAGAGAGCGCCGCCGAGGTCGAAGTGGCGGAGACCGCCGCGCACGTCGCGGGTGCGCAAAATCCGAGGCGTCAGGACGAGCAGCGCTGCTCCCACGGGGGCGTTGATCAGGAAGATCCACGGCCAGCTGAGGTACGACGTCAGCACGCCGCCGAGGAGCACGCCCACGGCTCCGCCGCTCCCGGACGCTGCGCCCCAGATGCCCAGCGCGACGTTGCGGTCACGGCCTTCGGCGAAGGTCGTCATCAAGAGCGACAGGCCTGCGGGGGCGAGCAGCGCGCCGCCGAGCCCCTGGATCCCGCGGAACGCGACGAGTGAGCCAGCAGACCACGAGAGCGCGCAGAGCACCGAGGCGGCGGTGAACAGACCGATTCCGGCAATGAAGGTCCGCCGTCTCCCGACGAGGTCGGCAAGCCGTCCCCCGAGAAGCAGGAAACCGCCGAACACGATCGCGTAGGCGGTCACCACCCACTCGAGGCCGGACTGCGAGAAGCCGAGGTCGAGCTCGATCGACGGCAGCGCGACGTTCACGATCGCCACGTCGAGGATCACCATGAACTGCGCGACGACGATGAGCGCGAGTGCGGCCCACGGGCTCGAGGAGCGTGTGGGCTTGATCGCGGAAAGCATCATTGATCAATTCCTCCAATCATTTGATCATTCCACGATAGCAAAACTCCACTCTGGAATCGGCTACACTTCCCGCATGGCGACCACATCTGAACCGGTTCGCGTCAAGGAGCCCGCCCGGCCCCCGCGCGAGCTCGTCAAGAGCCCGTCGTTCCTGCTCAAGCGGCTCGGCTGGGCGGTCAAGGACCGCGTGCACGACGGCTACGACGCCGCCGGGTGGAGCCCGTTCCACTTCACCGTGCTCGCGGTGCTCGACGAGGGTGCGCGCGAGACGCAGGCGACGATCGCCGACGCGCTCGGGTACGACCGCAGCTATCTCGTCGGGCTGCTCGACGAGCTCGAGAAACGCGAGCTGATCGAGCGCAAGCGGGATCCGGCCGACCGCCGCCGGCACATCGTTCGCCTCACTCCTACGGGGAAGAAGACGCTGGCGAAGCTACGGGCGCTGCAGGCGTCGATCGACGACGACTTCTTCGCGCCGCTCAGCGCGGACGAGCGCGCGACGCTCCACACGCTGCTGCACCGCCTCGCGACGCACCACGACCCCCGCTTCGGCAACGGGCATACCTAGGAGTCGCGCGCGGAGCCGGCGCGCGTGAGCCACACCGGCGCGGCGAGCGTCAGCCCGAGGCCGTCGAGCGCGCTCGCGGGGTTGCCGCGGACGATCGTGAGCCACCCGCGCGGGTCCCACAGCACGCCGTACTCGCCCGTCTGGAAGTCCGCGTAGGTGCTGCCGCGCTTCGCCTCGGCCGAGCCGGACACCGCCTCGATCGCCAGCGTCGCCTCCCCGTCGAGGCCCGCCGCCGCGAGATCGGCCGGACGGACGTTCAGGTGCACGTTGCCGAACCGGTTGAAGTCGATCACCTCACAGGCGATCTTCCCCGGCTCGATCTCCGGCTCCGCCATCGTCACGACCGCGAGCCCGGCGGGGTCGACCTCGTTGCCGAGCTCGCCGACCGGGAGTCCCGCCGCAAGCCGCGCCGTCGCCGGGCAGAGCGTGTCGGGAGCGCGGAACGACTCGGCGTGCGGCTGACGGACGACATCGGGCGCCGACAGCTCGACGGCGGTGCGAATTCCACCGGCCGCCGCCCATGCGAGCGAGAGGAGGCCGTTGTCGGGGCCGACGAGGTGGCGACCGCTCGCGGTCTCGATCGCGATCTCGCGATCCTTGCCCACGGTCGGGTCGACCACGCCGAGCACGACCGCGTTCTCGGAGATGTACGGCATCGCGTCGGCGAGGAGGATCGCTCCCGACGTCACCTCGAGCGGCCGCACGAGGTGCGAGAGATCGACGACCGGGCACTCCGGCGCGATCCCGCTCATCACGGCGTGGCACAGCCCGACCCACTCGTTGCCGAGTCCGAAGTCGCTGAGGAAGACGATCGGCCGCGCTGTCGGCATCGGCGCGTAGCATGCGCGCGCCCGCCGACCGTTGCAAGCGCCTGCGAAGCGCGCAGGCCATCCAGCTCTCGAGACCGACTGCCGGGAGAAGAGGCCCTGCACGCGCGTGTACCGTGGATGGCGCCGAGCCGAGAACTCGGGCTGGCATTTGGCGCGAACGAGACATGATCCGTGTTCCGAGCCGAACCGTCACCGGTGGTGGTCGCCGTCGGGCTTTGCGACTGAGTCGCATCATCATCGCCTCAGCCCTCGTGACGGTCGCGTACCTCCCCGCCACGACCGGCGCGGCCAAGCCCGCGCGTTCGATCGGCACGCTCGACTGTCGAGGTGGAGGTCGGCCGACTGTCGTGCTCGACGCTGGGCTCGGTGCGGATCACAGCGAGTGGTCGCGGATCGAGCCGGTCGTGTCGGCCAATACCCGTGTCTGCGCGTGGGACCGGCCACGTCCCAGGGGCGCGGCTCTGCGTGGTGTAACGGCCGTGACGGCGCTTCACGCTGCGCTTCGCCGGGCGAGCGTCGCGGCGCCCTACGTCCTGGTCGGCCACTCGATCGCCGGTCTCGAAGTGCGGCTCTTTCGGCAGCGCTTCCCCGCCCAGGTGGCGGCGCTCGTCGTCACGGACGGCACTCCGCCGAGCGAGGTGTTGGGCGAGCGCGGGCCCGACTCGTATCGCGGCGAGTCTCTCGACGAGCACGATGCGGCGCAAGCTCTACGGTCGATCCCTCGGCTTGGCGCGCTCGCGCTCGCAGTGGTCGAACGGGGTCAGGACCGTAGCGTCGCGTGGGAGACCGAGCAGGCGCGACTGTCCTCGAGCTCGAGTGACTCGCTCCTCGTGGTCGCGACGAGGAGCGACCACGGAATCCCGTACGAGCAGCCCGGACTGGTCGCGGCGGTGGTCACCGTCGTCGTCGACGCCATCCGATCGGATCGGAACCTGCATTGCTCACCGCGGATCGTCTCCGCGGGCGGAGCTTGCCTGGCGCCCGGCTCCATTCCTCCGATCCCGGTGAGCCGGTGGCCCTATTACCTCGCGGGTATTGCGCTTCTGACTCTCGCGATCCTCGCCGCATCGATTCTCCGCCGCCGCGGACACCAAGCGCGATCAGCAGCCTGAGGATCCGATCGACGACCTTCACCGCCAGGGCTCGTAACCGAGCGGTCTACGCCGGACGAGAACCGTCAGCCCAGTTGGAGCGCGTGCAACGCCGCGATCGGGTCGCCAACGAACGAGCAGGCGCGCCACGTGTCGCCCCGGTCGCGACTGTCCCACAGCTGCCCGTCCGCGAGCCCCGCGAAGAGGCGGCCGTCCAGCGCGAGGAGCGCGTACGGCATGGCAGGAAGCGGCTCGGGTAGCCCGCCGGCGAGCGCGGCCCACGGCTCACCCGCCCGGCGGCGGTAGATCCGCGCCTGCGGCTCACCGCGACCGTGCGCCGCGACGGGGCCGGTGCTCGCGGAGACGAACCATACGTCGGGGTCGTCCGGGTCGACGGCGACCGCCCAGGTGTAGTGCCGGTCGTGGCCTTCGTCAGCGGGCTGCCAGCTCTCGCCGCCGTCCACGCTGAACGCGGCGCCGCCCCCGCCCGCCTCGTACGCGCGTCCGGGGACGCGCCGATGCCAGGCGAGCGAATGGACGTCCGGTTGCGCTCCCGGCCGGTGGTCCTGCCAGCTCGAGCCGCCATCGGTGGAGCGCATCAGGCCCCCGAGCTCGATCCCCACGAGAAGCAAGCTAGCCTCGTGCGGGCTCGGCGCGATCCAGCGAACGTGTGAGGTCCATGGCCGCGGTGGGAAGCTCCAGGTGGGTCGCGAGGGGAGCTCGAGGAGCGCGTCGAGCGCCTCCCACGTCTCGCCTCGGTCGCGGCTCACGAAGAGGCGGCTCGGCTCGGTGCCCGCGTAGACGGCGCCGTCCGCGGCACTCACCGCGAGCGAGAACACGCCCGGCTCCGGGAGGGCGCAGTCGACCCACGTCAGGCCCCCGTCGTCGCTCCTCCGCACACCGTGGTCCCGCAGGCCGGCGTACAGCGTGTCCGGCGCGTCGGGATCGACCGCGAGGCATTGAGCGCCGCTTCCCTCGAGCGAGATCGCCGCGGCCCAGGTCCCGCCCGTCTCCTCGAGACGCGCGATCGCGTCGCCCGTGGCGGAATAGAGGCGCATCGCCACGACAGGGTAGGCGCATCGCAGCGGCACACCGGGCGTGCCAGACTCGACCGGTGGCCGAGAAGGAGCTCTTCCGGCGAGAATCCGTTCTCGTCCGCCGGCTGCGGCTCGAGCCCGGCGAGGCGATGCCCTGGCACACCGACCCGTTCCACCGCGTCACGGTCGTGCTCGCCGGTGAGCGCCTTGCGATCGAGGCCCGCGATGGGACCGAGCTCGCCCGCTTCGAGGTGACCCCGGGGCAGGTCGACTGGGACGAGCCCGCGGAGCGCGTCCATCGCGGCGTCAACGTCGGCTCGCTGCCCTACGAAGAGATCACGGTCTTCTTCCTCGACCGCTCCGACGCCGTGCCGCAGCCGCCCGAGGATTGATGTATGCATAGGCGCTGTATGATGTATGCATGCGACGGCGGACGACGATCGAGATCGACGAGCGGCTCCTGGAGCGCGCCAAGGCTGCGCTTGGTGGGACCACCATGCGCGCGACGGTCGAGGAGGCCCTCAGGCGTGCCGCCGACCAGGCGGAGGCCGAGACCGCCCGCCTGGCCGCGGCGCAGTCCGCGTATCTCGCCCGGATCGAGGCGTTGACCGACCTCGACGTCCTCGGCTCGGACGAGCTGTGGCGATAGACGGCTGGATCCTCGACAAGAGCGCGGTCGCGCGGAGCCGCGACGCCGGCGTGATGGCCCAGCTCGAGGAGCTCGCCGGCGTGCTCTGGATCTGCCCCGTGGGCGAGCTCGAGCAGCTCTATTCGACGCGCTCGGCAGTGGACTACGACGCTCTCGCCGCCGAGCTCCGCGGCACGATGCAGCGCGCGGCCGCGCCGCCCGACCTCCTCGACCGGGCGCTCGCGCTCCAACGCGACCTGGCGCACCACCACGGGCTGTGGCACCGGACACCGATTCCCGAGCTGCTGATCGCCGAGACCGCGCTCCACAACGGCCTCGGGGTCGTCCACGTCGACGGCCACTACGAGCGGATCGCGGAGGTCCGCCCGCTGACGGCGCGCCGCCTACGCTGAGACCGCCCCAGGCCGCAACCCACAACTTGCCATGTGCGAACATGTGTTCGCATGGCCGCAGCGACGATCCTGCACGCTGACCTCGACGCGTTCTTCGCGTCGGTCGAGCAGCGCGACCAGCCGCGCCTCCGAGGGCTCCCCGTGATCGTGGGGATGGGAGTCGTGCTCGCGGCGAGCTACGAGGCGCGGGCCTACGGCATCCACTCAGCGATGAGCGGCCGGCGGGCCCGGCGGCTCTGCCCGCAGGCAATCGTCGTGCGACCGCGCATGTCCGCGTACTCGGAGGCGAGCAAGGAGGTCTACCGCCTCTTCGAGCATCACTCACCGCTCGTCGAGGGCCTGTCGATCGACGAGGCGTTCCTCGACGTGCGCGGCCTCGAGCGGATCACCGGGACACCCGCCGAGATCGCCGCCCGGCTCAGGCAGGACGTGCGCGAGCGGGTCGGCCTGCCGCTCACGGTCGGGGTCGCGTGCACGAAGTTCCTCGCGAAGGTCGCGAGCGGCGTCGCGAAGCCCGACGGGCTCCTTGTCGTCCCGCCGGGCGATGAGCAGGCGTTTCTCCACCCGCTGCCGGTCGAGGCGCTGTGGGGCGTCGGAGCGATTACGTCGCGGAAGCTGCGCGAGCGAGGGCTCGTCACCGTCGGCCGGGTCGCGGAGGTGCCGGAGGCGGCGCTCGTCGCGATGCTCGGACAGGCGGTCGGCCGCCAGCTCCACGCCCTCGCGCACAACCGCGACCCACGGCGTGTCCGCACCGGGCGGCGCCGCGGCTCGATCGGCTCGCAGTGCGCCCTCGGCCGCTCGCGGCGCTCGCACGCCGAGGTCGACGCGATCCTCATCGGGCTCGTCGAGCGCGTCACCGGCCGGCTGCGGAAGGCGCAGCGGGTCGGACGGACGGTGGTGCTCCGGGTCCGCTTCGACGACTTCACCCGCGCGACCCGCTCGCACACGCTCCCGCAGCCGACCGCCGAGACGGCGCGCGTCCTGGCCGTGGCACGCGCGCTCCTCGCGTCGCTCCAGCCCGTCGTCCGCCGCCGCGGCCTGACGCTCGTCGGCGTTGCGGTCGCGAACCTCGACGACGACGCGCCCCTCCAGCTCCCCCTCCCGCTCGATCCGTGGGCGGGCGGCGCGCTCGACACGACGGTGGACGAGATCCGCGACCGCTACGGCCGGGAGGCGCTGCGGAGAGCCGTCCTCCTGCATCGTCCGGCCGGCATCGAGATGCCGCTCCTACCCGACTGAGTGTTGAATGCAAGCATCCCGCGTCGAGAGGAGCTCGCAGTGCCCGAAGCCGTGATCGTCGCCGCGTCCCGCACGCCGATCGGGCGCGCCGCCAAGGGCTCGCTCGCCGATGTGAGGCCCGACGACCTGCTTGCGTTCGCGATCGACGACGTGCTGAACAAGGCGCCGGGGGTGCCGCGAGAGGACGTCGTCGACGTGATGGTCGGCTGCGGCTTCCCACAGGAGACGCAGGGCATGAACCTTGGCCGTCGGGCTGCGCTCCTGGCAGGGCTGCCGGACACGGTTCCCGGCACGACCGTGAACCGCTTCTGCGCCTCCTCGCTCCAGACGATCCGGATGGCGTTCCACGCGATCAAGGCGGGCGAGGGCGACTGCTACGTCGCGGCCGGCGTCGAGTCGATCTCGCAGGTCTCGGGCTACCCGAAGAGCACCGAGGAGCTGCATCCGAAGCTGTTCGGCGACGACGCGGAGATCGCGAACGTCTACATCCCGATGGGCCTCACTGCGGAGAACGTCGCCGAGCGCTGGGACGTCTCGCGCGAGGACATGGACGCGTTCGCGCAGCGCTCGCAGGAGCGCGCCGTCGCGGCGCAGACATCGGGATTCTCGGAGCGGGAGCTCACCCCGTACCCGAAGGAGGACGGGACGGTCGTCTCGGCCGACGACGGGCCGCGCGCGAGCTCGACGCTCGGGAAGCTCGCGCAGCTGGAGCCCGCGTTCCTC
>DASSVY010000370.1:0-7008 GCA_035705535.1 Gaiella sp.
GTGGCCGCGGCGACCGCCACGACTGCGAGCGCAGCAAGCGCGCGTCGGACAACCCGCGTCGATCCCTTCCCACCTGTCACGGGCGAACGTGACATGTCAGCGAGCCTACGCCGTGAAGAGCGGCGCTGTCAAACCAGAGGGGATGGCGCGGCACCGGCGCGTGTGTAGGCTGTGCGGCGGCGCGGGACTCGTCCCGCTCCACATCGAGAGAGGCTGAGGGACCGGCCCTGTGACGCCTCGGCAACCCCCCTCCCGGAGGGCACGGTGCCAAACCCGGACGGATGTGTCGAGCGACGAAGGAGGTTTCCCCGGTGTCAGCCCTCTCCCTCTCCTGTCGGGTCTGCGAGACCGAGCACCCGCTCGACGCGACCGGCAGCTGCAGCCGGTGCTTCGGGCCCCTCGATCCCGTCTACGACTGGGACCGCGTCCGCTCGGAATTCACGCGCGAGCGGATCGCCGAGGGGCCGCTCTCGCTCTGGCGCTACGCGCCGCTCCTTCCCGTGGACGCGCCCGACGAGCCGCGCCTGGCGCCCGGCCTCACACCACTCGTGCCTGCTCCCCGTCTCGCCGACGAGATCGGCGTGGGCGAGCTCTGGCTGAAGCTGGACACGGCCAACCCCACGCACTCGTTCAAGGACCGGGTCGTCGCCGTCGCCGCACGGAAGGCGCAGGAGCTCGGTCTGACGACGCTTTCCTGCTCCTCGACCGGCAATCTCGCGGGCGCCGTCGCGGCCCGAGCCGCGGCCGAGGGCCTCGACGCGGCGGTGTTCGTGCCGGCCGACCTGGAGCCCGAGAAGCTCGCTGCGGCCGCCGCGTACGGACCGAGGCTCTACGCCGTCGACGGCCACTACGACCACTGCTCGCGGCTCTCCGTCGAGCTGTCCTTCGAGCTGCCCTGGGGCTTCGTCAACGTCAACCTCCGCTCCTACTACGCCGAGGGCTCGAAGACCCTCGCGTACGAGGTCGCCGAGCAGCTCGACTGGACGACGCCCGACGTGATCGCAATCCCGATCGCCTCCGGTGCGCTGTTCCACAAGGTCGGGCAGGGGCTCGCCGAGCTCCGGCACCTCGGCCTGATCGACGGCTCGGAGACGAGGCTGATCGGCGGCCAGGCGGAGGGCTGCCAGCCGGTCGCCACCGCCTTCCGCGAGAACACCCCGGTGAAACCGGTGCGACCGAGCTCGATCGCCCGCTCGCTCGCGATCGGCTCGCCCGCGGACGGCGACTTCGCCGTTTCGACCGCACGCGAGACGGGCGGCTCGATCCATGCCGTACCGGAGGACGAGGTTGGCGGGAACATGGCGCTGCTCGCCCGAACGACCGGTGTGTTCGGCGAGACCGCGGCCGGGGTGACGCTCGGCGCGCTGCGCGCTGCCATCTCAGCCGGCGAGGTGGGCGACACGGACCGCGTCGTGCTGCTCGTCACCGGGGACGGCCTCAAGACGCTCGGGCCGGTCTCGTTCACGTACGAGCCGATCCCGATCCCTCCCGACGCCGAGGCCTTCCTCGACGAGGCGCTCACGGCCGGCTAGGCAACCGGCGTAGGCTGCGGCGATGCCGGACGCGTCCGCCGCCGTGTCGGTGACGCGGGACCAGGTCGCCGCCTTCCGACTGGGACGCCACCACCTCGCTCACCGGGCGCCGAAGGAGACGCTCGTCTCCGTGGTCCGAGACATGGCCGGCGCGCAGGCACAGCTCCTCTCGGCGGCGCAGCTCGCGCTCGGGGCGAGGACGGTCGACCTGACCGTCGCCGAGGTCGACGGCGCGATCGCAGAACGCCGCGTCGTGAAGGTCGGGTGTATGCGCCGCACGCTGTACCTCGTTCCGTCCGGCCTCGTCGCCGTGTTCGTGCGGGGCACGGCGCGCCGCGCCGAGAAAGAGATCCGCTGGGTGCTCCGCAAGGGCGTGCCCAGCGACGTCGTCGAAGCAGCGATCGACGCCGCGCTCGGCGCGCTCGACGAGCCGTTGACCCGACCCGAGCTCGCCGAGCGGACCTGCCGGACGCTCGGCGTCCGGCCCCGGCTCGTCCACGGCGGAGGCTGGGGAAGCCGGGGGAAGGTCGCCGCCGTCCCCGTCGGCGCGTTGACGTACCCCGTGGTCGAGCTGCTCCATCTCGCCGCCGCTCGCGGGGTCGTCTGCTACGGCGAGCAGCAGAACGGCGAGCCGACCTTCGTGCGCGCCGACGCGTGGATCCCGGAGTACGAGGACGTGACCCCCGAGGAGGCGGAGACACGTCTTCTACGGCGCTACCTCGAGGCGTTCGGCCCGGCACGCGTGTCGGACTTCGCGGCGTGGACCGGCGTGACGCAGCGCGAGGCGCGCTCGATCTGGGCGCGGACGACGGACGAGCTGGCCACGGTCGAGGTCGAGGGTTCGGAGGGAAGCGTCCTCGGTTCAAGCCTCGAGGAGCTCCTCCGCGCACGGGTCGAGACCCCTCACGTGCGTCTGCTCCCGTACTTCGACTCGTACCTCCTCGGGCACCGGGACCGACGGCACCTCGTCCCCGACGAGCATCGACAGCACGTGAGCCGCTCGCAGGGCTGGATCGCCCCGGTCGTGCTGGTCGACGGGCGCGTCGCCGGCGTCTGGAAGCACGCGCGCCGGCGTGGACGGCTCGAGGTCGAGGTGACGCCTCTCGAACGCCTTCCGCGGCGAGTCTTGAGCCCGATTCGCGCCGAGGCAGACGAGCTCCGGCGCTTCCTCGGCGTAGAAGACGTGCAGGTCACCATCGCGTCCGGGGAGCGGAAGCGCCGCACGTAGTCTTCTTTCCATGCCCTCGACGCTGTTCCAGAAGCTCTGGGAGCGCCATGTCGTGCGCGAGGAGCCCGGCGAGCCGGCCCTGCTCTACGTCGACCTCCACCTCGTGCACGAGGTCACCTCGGCGCAGGCGTTCGAGGGCCTTCGGCTTGCCGGCCGAGGTGTCCGCCGACCGGAGTTGACGGTGGCGACGATGGACCACAACGTCCCGACCCTGCCGGGGCCGATCACCGACGACCTCGCGCGAGCCCAGCTCGACGCCCTGCGCGCGAACTGCGAGGAGTTCGGGATCACCCTCCATGCGACGGGCTCCGGGCACGAGGGAATCGTCCACGTGATCGGGCCGGAGCTCGGCCTCACGCAGCCCGGCAAGCTGATCGTCTGCGGCGACAGCCACACGTCGACCCACGGCGCCTTCGGGGCGCTCGCGTTCGGGATCGGGACGTCGGAGGTGGAGCACGTCCTGGCGACGCAGACGCTCCTCCAGCAGAAGCCGAAGACGATGCTGCTCGAGATCCGCGGGGCGCTGCCCGAGGCCCTGAGCGCCAAGGACCTCATCCTCGGCGCGATCGGGGAGGTCGGTGTCGGCGGCGGCGTGGGGTATGCCGTCGAGTACGCCGGCGAGGCGATCCGCAGCCTGTCGATGGAGCAGCGGATGACGGTCTGCAACATGTCGATCGAATGGGGCGCGCGAGCCGGGATGATCGCCCCGGACGACACGACCTTCGCGTACCTCGAGGGCAGGCCGCACGCGCCGCAGGGGGCAGAGTGGACGCACACCGTCGAGGGCTGGCGTGCGCTCGCCTCCGATCCGGGAGCGACCTACGACACGCACGTGATCGTCGACGTCGACGACCTCGTCCCGCAGGTCACGTGGGGCACGAACCCCGGGATGGTCGTACCCGTCACGGGCAGCGTTCCCGACCCGGCGAGCTACGACTCGGCGGACGACCGGGCCGCCGCCGAGCGTGCGCTCGCGTACATGGACCTGCGCCCGGGCCAACGGATCGAGGACATCGCGATCGACCGCGTGTTCATCGGCTCGTGCACGAACGCGCGGATCGAGGACCTGCGTGCCGCGGCCGCGGTCGTCGCGGGCCGCACCGTCGACCCGCGGGTCGAGGCGCTGGTCGTTCCCGGCTCGGCCTCCGTCCGCAAACAGGCAGAGCTGGAGGGGCTCGACCGTGTCTTCCTCGACGCGGGATTCGAATGGCGCCTCGCCGGCTGCTCGATGTGCCTCGGCATGAACCCGGACATCCTCCGGCCCGGCGAGCGGTGCGCCTCGACCTCGAACCGCAACTTCGAGGGACGGCAGGGTCGCGGGGGGCGCACGCACCTCGTCAGTCCGCAGATGGCCGCTGCGGCGGCGCTCCATGGGCGCTTCGTCGACGTCCGCACCCTCGACTCGGAGCCGGTGGCGGCGTGAACCCGGTTCGCGTCGTGAGCGGCCGCGTCGCCGTGCTCGACCGGCCCGACGTCGACACCGACCAGATCATCCCGAAGCAGTTCTTGAAGAGGATCGAGCGCACCGGCTACGGCCCGTTCGCGTTCTTCGACTGGCGCTACGACGAGGACGGTGAGGAGTGGCCCGAGTTCGAGCTGAACCGACCGCAGTTCGACGGCGCCAGGGTGCTCCTCGCCGGTCGGAACTTCGGCTGCGGCTCGTCGCGCGAGCATGCCGCCTGGGCGCTCTCCGACTACGGCTTCGGGGCGATCGTCGCGCCGTCGTTCGGCGACATCTTCAGGACGAACGCCGGAAAGAACGGCCTCCTCGCGATCGTCCTCCCGCCCGAGGAGGTCGATCGCCTGATGGAGTCCGTCGACCTCGACACGGGATCGGAGATGACCGTCGACCTCGAGCGGCGCGTCGTGGTCGGACCCGACGGGCGCGAGGTCCCCTTCGAGTTCGACGAGGACACGAGACACCGCCTGCTGAACGGTCTCGACGACATCGCGCTGACGCTCCGGCACGAGGACGCGATCGCGGCATACGAGACCGCACACGCGATCGCGTGACGATCGCCGTCCTGCCGGGCGACGGGATCGGCCCCGAGGTCGCGGCCGAGGCGATCCGCGTCCTCGACGCGTTCGGCATCGAGCACGCCGAGCATTCCTTCGGCGGTGGGGCGATCCTCTCGGGGGGGACGCCGCTGCCCGACGAGACCCTCGCGGCCTGCCGCGAGAGCGACGCCGTCCTGCTCGCAGCAGTCGGCCTGCCGGAGCTCGAGGGGAAGCCTCTCCGGCCCGAGCAAGGGCTCCTCGGGCTGCGGAAGGAGCTCGGGGTCTACGCCAACCTTCGCCCGGCGCGCGCCGAGGGGATCGACCTCGTGGTCGTGCGCGAGCTCGTCGGCGGCCTCTACTTCGGCGCCAAGGGCACCCGCGCCGACGGCACGTGGTTCGACACCTGCGAGTACACGCGGCCGGAGGTCGAGCGGATCGCGCACCGAGCGTTCGCGCTCGCCCGCGAGCGGAAGGGTCGCGTGACGTCCGTCGACAAGGTGAACGTCATGCACACGTCGCGTCTCTGGCGCGACGTCGTCACCGCGCTCGGCGCGGCCGAGTACCCCGACGTCCCGCTCGACCATGCCCTGGTCGACTCGTTCGCGATGACCGTCGTAAACGCACCCGAGTCGATCGACGTCGTCCTCACGGAGAACACCTTCGGCGACATCCTCTCCGACGTCGCCGCGGCGGTGACGGGCGGGCTCGGCCTTGCCGCGTCGGCCTCGCTCGGCGACGACGGGCCGGGGCTGTTCGAGCCCGTGCACGGGTCGGCCCCGCAGATCGCGGGCCGGGGCATCGCCAACCCGGCCGGGATGCTGCGCTCGACCGCGCTGCTGCTCCGGCACGGCCTCCGTCTCGAGGACGAGGCGGACGCGCTCGAGCGCGCCGTCGACGATGCGCTGCGCGAGGCGCCCACCCCGGACCTCGGCGGCACGTCCGGCACCCGCGAGATGGGCGATTCGGTGTTGCGGAGGCTCTCCCGGTGACCTAGAAGACTCACGTGAACGCCAACGACATCAGCGTCGCCTACCCCGGCCGTGAGGGTGCGCACAGCGCCGCCGCCTGCGACCGGCTGTTCCCCGCCGCCCGCATCGTTCCCCAGGCCTCCTTCTCCGACGTCGTCGAGGCGGTCACGTCGGGGACGTCCACGTACGGCGTCCTCCCCATCGAGAGCTCTCTCGTCGGCCCCGTGAACGAGACCCACGACCTGCTCTACGACTCCGCGCTGTCGATCGTCGCCGAGGCGATCCTCCCGATCCACCACAGCCTCGTCGGGCCGGTGCAGGTGCCGCTCGAGGACGTGCGCGAGATCCGCTCGCATCCCGTCGCCCTCGACCAGTGCCGCGGTCTCCTCGCCGCGATGCCCTGGGCGACCGCCGTCGTCGCCGCGACCACGGGGGACGCAGCGGCGGCGGTCGCCGCGCTCGGTGACCCGTCCGTCGCCGCGATCGCGAGCGCGCGTGCCGCCCGGATGCACGGCTTGGCCTCCCTCGCCGACGACGTCGGCGACCACGTCGCGTACACCCGGTTCGCCGCGCTCGCGCCGTACACGCGGCTCGACCGGCGCGACGGGGAGTGGCGCACGGCGCTGACGTTCGAGACCCATCATCGCCCGGGCGCGCTCCACCGGGCGATCGAGCCCCTCGCGCGACGCGGGATCGACATGGTCCAGCTCGTTTCGCGCCCGATCCCGACGCGGCCGTTCGACTACCGCTTCGACTGCGTGCTCGGCGGCCACCCGCTGGACGAGGACGTCGCCGCCGCCCTCGCGGAGCTTGGCGAGGAGACGGCCCGGCTCCGCGTCTTCGGCTCCTACCGCGCCGATCGCGAGGAGGGCTGGGAGACCGTCGCCGCCTAAGAGGACCCCTCCCTGCGCCAGCGTTCCGGAATGACCCCTGAGCGAGGCTTTTGGTCGCTAACGCCGGAAGTCGGGGAAGAGGGCCTCAGCCTCGTCCGCCGTCAGTCTGCGCGTCTGGTCATCTCCGGCGGGCGTGTTCTCGTAGAGCGCCCCGCAGCGTGGACAGCGGATGAGGATCATCTGGCGATCGTCGGCGGCGGCGACCTGCTCGACGTGGCCAAACCACCGGTTGTGGTCGTCTGCGCAGTATTCGCAGCCGAAGTCCACCACGCTACGAGGGTAGACGCTCGGCTTGGCGACCGGCTCTAGTCCGCTTCCCCGTGCGCCGGCTGTCGCGGCCGGAGGCCGGCTTTGCCGGCCGGGAGGCCGGGGACCGGTGACCGTGCGCG
>DASSVY010000371.1:0-5299 GCA_035705535.1 Gaiella sp.
CGCGAAGGTTCGCCTTCCCGCGTACCGGAAGACCCGTGCCGGTTTGGCGTCGCCCTCAGGCCGGGGCTTTGCGGGCGACGCCGTCCCGTTCGGCCGCCTCGGCGACCGCGGCCGCGACGAGCGGCGCCACGTCTCGGTTGAACACGCTCGGCACGACGTACTCCGGCCCGAGCTCGTCGGGCGGGATCGCGCCGGCGATCGCAGCGCTGGCGGCCAGCTCCATGCTCCTCGTGATCGCCGAGGCGCGCACGTCGAGGGCGCCTCGGAACACGCCCGGGAACGCGAGCACGTTGTTGATCTGGTTCGGGTAGTCCGAGCGACCGGTCGCGACGACGGCGACCTTCCCCACCGGCAAGTCCTCCGGTGCGATCTCGGGCATCGGGTTCGCGAGCGCGAACACGATCGCGTCCGGCGCCATCCGGGCGACGCCGGCGGCCGTGATCGCGCCCGGCACGGAGAACCCGAGAAAGACGTCCGCGCCCGCGAGCAGCCCGTCGGCCGTGCCCTGCTCGTTCTTCGGGTTCGTCCGCTCCGCGTATGCGGCCTTCGTCTCGGACAGCCCGGGCCGGCCACGGTAGATCGCGCCGCCCTCGTCGCAGCCCACGACCTCGCGCGCGCCGGCGGCGAGGAGGATGTCGGTCACGGCGATCCCGGCCGCGCCGACGCCGGTCGTCACGATGCGCGCGTCCGCGAGCTCCTTGCCGACGACGCGCAGCGCGTTGAGCAGGGCGGCGAGGACGACGATCGCAGTCCCGTGCTGGTCGTCGTGGAACACCGGAATGTCGAGGGCGTCGCGGAGCCGGCGCTCGATCTCGAAGCAGCGCGGTGCGGAGATGTCCTCGAGGTTGATGCCGCCGAAGCCGGGCGCGATCGCGGTGACCGTGGTGACGATCTCGTCGACGTCCGTCGTCGCGAGGCAGAGCGGCCACGCGTCGACGTCCGCGAACTCCTTGAACAGCGCCGCCTTGCCCTCCATCACGGGTAGCGCTGCCTCGGGCCCGATGTCCCCCAGCCCGAGCACGGCGGTGCCGTCCGTCACGATCGCCACGGTGTTCTGCTTCGACGTCAGTGTCCAGACGCTGTCCGGGTCGGTCGCGATCGCCGTCGAGATCCGCGCGACACCGGGGGTGTAGGCCATCGAGAGGTCGTCGCGCGTCTTGAGCGGCACCTTCGAGTGCATCGCGATCTTCCCGCCGAGATGGAGCAGGAACGTGCGGTCGGACACGTGCTCCACCTCGACGCCGTCGAGGGCGTGCACGGCCGCCGCGATGCGCTCGAGGTGCTCCGCGCCCGTAGCCTCGACCGTGACGTCGCGCACCTTGACGCCGGGCTCGACCCGGACGATGTCGATCGCGCCGAGCAGGCCGCCCGCGTCGCCGATCGCCTGCGCGAGCCGGGCGAACGAGCCGGGGCTGTCGGGCACGTGTACCCGAAGCGTCGCGCTGTACGAGGGCGACAGGTGACCGCTCATGCTCGCACGACGCCCTCCCGCGCGAGCGCGTCGATCTCCCCGTCTGCGTAGCCGGCCTCTCGGAGCACCTCGGCAGTGTGCTCGCCGACGTCCGGCGGCGGGCTCGGGTGGAGCGCCCGCCCGCCGTCGAACGAGAGCGGCAGCGCCGGCAGGGTCAGCCCGTCGATCCGGCCGTGGTCGAGCCGCTGGAGGATCTCGAGCGCCTCGGTCTGCGGCGACTCCGCGACGTCGCGGATGTCGGCGACCGGCGCAGCGGGGACGCCCGCCGCGGTCAGCCGCTCGTGCCAGGCCGCTGTGTCGTCGGTCGCGAGCCGCTCGCGAAGCAGCTCCGCGAGTGCATCCCGGTTACGGACGCGTTCGGCGTTCGTGCGGAATCGCGGATCGTCGACCAGCTCCGGGACGGCGAGGACGGCGCACAGGGCCCTGAAGAGCCGGTCGTTGCCGGCGGCGACCATCAACGCGCCGTCGCGTGTCGGCAGCACCTCGTACGGCGCGACCATCGGGAACCGCGTCCCTTCACCCGAGGGCACCGTCCCGTCGGCGAGATAGCCGACGAGGTGATAGCCGAGGTAGCCGATCGCCGTCTCGTAGAGCGAGACGTCGACGACCGACCCCTCCCCGGTGCGTTCACGCTCGAGCAGCGCGGCGAGGATCCCGATCGCCGCCCAGGCTCCCGTGCCCTGGTCGATCGTCGACGTCCCGACGCGTACGCCGGGGCGGCCCGGCTCTCCGGTCACCGAGATCAGCCCGCCCGCGGCCTGCATCAGCGCGTCGTAGCCGGGCTCGTGTGCGAGCGGTCCGGTGCGACCGTAGGCGCCGACGGAGCAGTAGACGAGCCGCGTGTTCCGCGCCCGTAGCTCCTCGGGCCCGAGCCCGAGCTCTTCGGCAAGCCCGGGACGCAGGCTCTGGAGGAACACGTCGCTCCGGTCGGCGAGCCGCAGCAGTGCATCGCGGCCGCGCGGGTCACGAAGGGACAGCGCGAGCGAGCGCTTCCCGGCGTTCGCCGAGAGGAACATCGTGCCCTCGCCGTCCCAGAACGGCGGGCCCCACGCGCGTCCGTCGTCCCCCGTGTCCGGTCGCTCCACCTTGACGACGTCCGCTCCGAGCGCCGCGAGGATCTGGGCGCAGTACGGCCCCGCGATCGACGTGGTCACGTCGAGGACGCGCATTCCCTGGAGGGTGCCGGGCACAGCGCGCATCTTCGCAGCGCCCCGGACCGCCCGAAGGGGTCTCTGCGAGGATGGATGCGTGGTGGTCGTCGCGCTCCTGCCGCAGGTGCTCGCGGTGTTCGACCAGTTCGAGCAGTGGGTCTCGAGCGACTGGTCCTACGCCGCGGTCTTCGCCGTCGCGATGATCGACGCGTTCTTCCCCGTGGTGCCGAGCGAGACGGTCGTGATCACCGCGGGCGTGCTCGCCGGCGCCGGCGACCTGAACCTCGCCCTGGTGATCCTCGCCGCCTCGACCGGAGCGATCGTCGGCGACAACATCTCGTACGCGCTCGGCAACTGGCTCGGCGAGCACACCGTCAAGCGGTTCTTCCGCGGCGAGAAGAGCCACGCGGCGTTCGCCTGGGCCGAGCGCCAGCTGCTGCAGCGCGGGACGTACCTGATCATCATCGCGCGCTTCATCCCCGGGGGTAGGACCGCGACGACGTTCTCGGCGGGGTACATCCAGGCGTTCCCCTACCGGAGGTTCATCGTCGCCGACGTGATGGCAGGGTTCATCTGGGGGACGTACGCAGCGTGCCTCGGCTACTTCGGTGGGAAGACGTTCGAGAAGGAGCCGTGGAAGGGACTGATCCTCGCCTTCGTCGTCGCGGTGGGGCTTGCCGCCGGCGTCGAGTTCATCCGGCACCGACGGGAGCGTCGGGGGGTAGTAGAAGAGTCGTGAACCGGCTCGCCGAGTCATCGAGCCCCTACCTGCTCCAGCACGCGGCCAACCCGGTCGACTGGTACCCGTGGGGCGACGAGGCGTTCGCCCGCGCCCGCGAGCTGGACCGCCCGCTCCTCGTCTCGGTGGGCTACAGCTCGTGCCACTGGTGCCACGTGATGGAGCACGAGTCGTTCTCCGACGCGGGCGTGGCGGCGCTGATGAACGACCTGTTCGTGAACGTCAAGGTCGACCGCGAGGAACGACCGGACGTCGACGCGGTCACGATGGACGCCTGCGTGACGACGACCGGCCAGGGCGGCTGGCCGACGACGGTCTTCATGACCCCGGCCGGCACGCCGTTCTATGCGGGCACGTACTTCCCCCCGGAGCCGCGGCACGGCATGCCCGCATTCCCGCAGGTGCTACGCGCCGTCGCCGAGGCGTGGCGCGACCGCAGGCACGAGCTCGAGGAGCAGGCCGAGCGCCTGGTCTCGGCGCTCGGCGGCGCAGCGAGGCTCGAGGCCGCCGACGAGGAGCTCTCGCCCGCGTTGCTCGACGCCGCCGAGGCCGGGCTCGCCAGGGCGTACGAGCCCGCGTTCGGCGGTTTCGGCTCGACGCCGAAGTTCCCGCCGTCGTCCGCGATCGAGCTGCTCCTCCGCCGCGGAGGGCCGCGCGCGCTCGCGATGGTCGAGGGCACCCTCGACGGCATGGCGGCCGGCGGGCTGTACGACGTGGTCGGCGGCGGCTTCCACCGCTACTCGGTCGATGCGCGCTGGCTCGTCCCGCACTTCGAGAAGATGCTCTACGACAACGCGCTGCTCGCCTCGGCCTACCTCCACGCGGCCGTCGTGACCGGCGAGGCGCGCTACCGCGAGGTCGTCGAGGAGACGATCGGCTACCTCCTGCGGGAGATGCTCCTCCCCGGGGGCGGGCTGGCCTCCGCCCAGGACGCGGACACCGACGGGGTCGAGGGCCTCACGTACACGTGGGAGCCTGACGAATGGCGGGGACTGGGCCTCGACGAGAGCCTGCTCGAGCCGTTCGAGCACGGTCGCTGCATCGTCCGCGGCCGGCTCGAGTCGGCCGACCGGCAGCGACTCCTCGCGATCAGGGCCGAACGGCCGCAGCCGCTGCGCGACGACAAGGCGATCGCGTCGTGGAACGGCCTGGCCCTGGCGGCGCTCGCCGAGGCGGCGAGCCGACTCGACCGCCCGGACTGGCTCGCAGCCGCCGAGCGACTCGGCGATTTCCTGCTCGGGCCGCTCCGCGGCGACGACGGCCGGGTCCTGCGCAGCATCCGCGAGGGGCGGGTCAGCGGGCCCGGGTTCCTCGACGACCATGCGAACGTCGCGCACGGGCTGCTGGCCCTCCACGTCGCCACAGGCGACCCGCGCTGGCTGCGCGAGGCGCACCGGATCGCCGAGGTCGCGGTCGTCCTGTTCGCCGACGACGAGCGCGGGGGCTTCTTCCTCTCGCCGCGGGACGGCGAGACGCTCGCGACGAGGCCGAAGGACGTCGACGACGACCCGATCCCGTCCGGGAACTCGATGCTCGCCTCCGTGCTGATCCGCCTCGGCCGCATCTGGGGCGACGACGCGCTCGTCGCGCGCGGCGAGGGCGTGCTCCGCCTCCTCGCTCCGGCGATGGAGCGCGTCCCGCGCGCGCTGGCGTGGTCGCTCTCGACGCTCCATCTCCATCTCTCGCCGCCCCGCGAGCTCGCGATCGTGGGCGACGTCAACGCCGAGGTCTCGCGGGCGGCGCTCGGAGGGTTCGCGCCCGACACCGTGGTCGCCGTCGGACCGGCCGACGACGTGCCTCTGCTGGCCGGCAAGGCGCTCGTCGACGGGCAGACCGCGGTCTACGTGTGCGAGCGCTTTGCGTGCCGCGCGCCGGTGACACGTCCAGACGAGCTCGGTAGATAGGCTCCCGCCGTGGCGACGACCGAGCTGACCGGTG